>JAJZZZ010000049.1 GCA_021797265.1 Thermoplasmata archaeon | reverse complement strand
GGTTCGGCAGAGCTGATTCCGGTATATATCGTATCAATCAGACTGGAGAGAATAAACAGACATGGGAAAAGAAGGAAATACCTGCAACAGAAGAGGCGAAAAGGCTTGATGGAAGTTTCGCAGGATTCCAGCCTAAGCCGGCAGTTGAAGTTATCCTCGTAGTAATGAAACCACTCTCTGAACAGACCTATGTTGATCAGGCACTAAAGAATGGCAAAGGGGTAACATGGCTGGATGATGGGAGAATACCATACCAATCGGATAAAGATAGAGACAGTGCAATATTTGGTACACAGACTGATATTAGAGGGAATAATTATAACACAAATAGGCCATCAGAAGGCAATATCTTTAATAGGAATGTTCTTAGTTCTGAAACAGGTAGGTTCCCGGCGAACCTCCTTGTGAGTGATGACGTGCTCAATGACGGTTCAGTGCACAGAAGTGGCATAATCGCCCCGACAAATAACATCACACACCCTGTCACTCAGGAGATTTACGGCAAGTACAGCAGGCTATCGGCATCCGAACAGGTGAGTTACGGTGATGAGGGATCTCTTTCAAGGTTCTTCTCACTGGATGCATGGTACACAAAGAATGTTGAGGAACTGCCTGATTATGTGCAGAGGATATTTCCCTTCCTCTACGTGCCAAAGGCTGCCAAGTCAGAGAGGGAACAGGGACTCACTGGATTCCAACAGAAAACTGTCAGTGATGGGCGCCAGAAATCCATAGACAACCCGTTCCAGCGTGGTGAGACACTGAGGAAGAATGTGCATCCCACAGTGAAGCCTGTGATGCTTATGACATACCTTGTCAGCATTGGATCAAGGCCCGGTGACACCATTCTCGATCCATTCATGGGATCCGGCACAACAGGTGTGGCTGCCAAGATACTCAACAGGGACTTCATAGGCTGCGAGATCAATGGAGAATACTTTGAGATCGCAGAGGAACGCATTGAAGCACAGCCTGCGCCGCCACCCATCAGGAAGGCTAACCAGTCCACCATTGAGAGCCATTTTGGCGTTGAGGTTACACTGGAGGGTTTTAAATGAGCGGAAAGGTGTATTACAATTACAGGGGCAGAAAATTCCATATTGGTGAGAAAGCAAGAATCATAACGGGGGACAAAAAAATGGTTGGTACCCTTGTCTCCATAGGGAAACGAATGACGCCCACAATGCCGGAATTTGAGCTTGAAGATGGAAGCCGCATCTTTGGCTATCAGTGCTGGTGGCTGCCACTTGATCTGGCAGAAGAAGCTGAGCAAAAGGCCGATAAAGAACAGGAGGGAACATGACAGAGAAAATAAATATACCAACAAACATACAGACACACATAGAGGGACATAAAATGAAAGCGGTGAAGAAGGCAGTAGAGGTTGAATTTGAATTTGCGGAAGAGGATGGGACCATTGAAACTCTGGAGGGGAGAATGAAGTACAGGAAAGGGGATGCGATCATCACAGGCGTAAGGGGGGAGAAGTATCCCTGCAGGCGGGATATTTTCGACCAGACCTATGACATAATTGGGGTGAATGAGGACATGGTGAAAGGAAATGAGTGAGCTAAAGTGCCCCAAATGCGGATCCACTGATGTTATAAAGTTCGGGAGGGTGCGTGAGGTCGGCAGGGTAGTCCAGAGATACCAGTGCCGGAAATGTGGAAGGTCATTTCTCAACCAACTGGAAGTGGCTCCCCTTCAATGACAGGTTACAATTGTTAAGAAATGTAACCTTTCACCCATCTCATTCCAGACACTGACCCTATTTTTTATAAATACCCCTCCCAAAAGGCTGTTTTCGGTTTAAGACAGAAGATATTTAAAGAACTAAGAATTGTCACCTATGACAATCATGATGCCTACAACAAGAAGTCAGGCAATGCGATCATTGCCACCGAATATCAAGGTAACTTTTTTCAGTGAAGAGGATCTTGACATGATCTTTTCCTATGTTGCGGAACTTGCAACCGGAAAAAGGAGACGGAATGAGCACCTGAGATACCTTCTGCTCATGAAGGTGCTGCTCAGGACAGGTGCAAGGGTCACTGAAGCCCTGCTGCTGAAACCCACTGACATAGACTTTCAGGTCAACACCATCACTCTGGCCACGCTTAAGAAGAATATCAAGGACGCTGAAAAGCTGAAGCCCTATCAGGAGAGGAAACTGCCAAAGAGGGTACTGCCACTGCATCCTGACCTGAAAGATGCCCTGATGTCATACTTCCTTGAGTTGCACATTGATGTGAAGTCAGGTGAGCGGATCTTCCCAATGGCAAGGCAGATGGTCAACAGGTACATGTCAAGGGTGCAGTCGGGCCTGACGGCCAGAGGATACAAAGTGAAGATTAATCCTCACAAATTCCGACACACCTTTGCAGTGAAGGCTCTCTTTGATGGAGTACCGATCAATGTAGTTCAAAGATGGTTGGCGCACTCATCGCTACTTGTCACTTCAGTCTATGCAAATATTTTAAGCATGGACACCGCAGGTTACATGAAACAGGTGAGGTGATCCCATCCACATGGGGGTATGTCATTTCAGGGAGCCCCATCCCCAAAAATGAGGGCACAAGGTAGCAGATAATTAAGCAACCAACCTCTGAACATCGCTTAAATCAATTCTAAACGATTGTATTATAATAACCCATTTTAGCGGTTCTCTGGAACATAGGCGTCTTAGAGGGGTTGATTGTGGTAAAAACAGGGCATGATCCGGCACCAATCAGGAACCAAGACTCAATTTGATGATACTGCTGTATCGAATTAATTATGAGGGTTGGTGCAAAGGTTTATTTGCTGATACTCTTTACACAAATTAGGAGTTGCAAAAATGGAAATTGTAGAAAAAGAAAACGGACAGGCTCAGAAAACCAGCTACAGGGGCACAGTCCAGAAGCTGGTTGATGAACTGTCATCGGAATTTGTGGGCAGAGGCGAGGAGGCTAAGCTTGCCGTGGTGGCCCTGATAACGGGGACCAACCTTGTTCTCATAGGGGAGCCGGGAACAGCCAAGTCTGCCCTTCTGAGGAGCCTTGCGGAGAGAGTCGGGGGGAAATACTACTACTACCTGATGAGCAAATACACCATCCCTGATGAGATTGTCGGGCCCATTGACCCCATCGCATACAGGAACGGTGAGTTCAAGAGGCTTATGGACAACAGGCTCCCGAAAGCGCATATTGCTTTTATTGATGAGGTCTTCAAGGCGTCAAGTGAAACCCTGAACACTCTGCTGAACATAATGAATGAGAGAACATTCGTGGATCTTGACGGGCACATCTATTCTACCCCTCTGGTGTCCATGGTTGCCGCAAGCAATGAACTGCCGCAGGGAGATGAACTTGCTGCGCTCTATGATCGGTTCCTCATAAAGCACTTTGTGCAGCCTATACCCTCTGCGAGCCTCAAGGATGCGGTCAAGCTCAATGCGTCGACTGTGCGCCCAAGCAAGACCAAGATATCGCTCAGTGACCTTGATGACATCCACAGTGAGGTTGTCCAGTACATGCAGAGCCACGTGTCGGACATTGCCGATATCATAGGCACGCTTGTCGGGACAATGAGGCAGAATGGCATATTCATTTCAGACAGGACCGCAACATCACCCAAATACCTGCCAATTCTGGTGGCAGCGTGGTCATGGCTCTCAGGGACCTCTGTGAAGAAAGCAGCCATCAGTGTTGCAAAGTACATCCTGCAGGACAATGACGAACAGCTTAACGCATTCTCAAAAGCGCTGGAATCAATCTACCCCAAGGATCTGAGGGATGCAATGGCAAAGATGGATGAGGTTGACAGGCTCATGGGCGCCGGGAACCTAGGTGAAGCCGAGAAGAAAGCAATGGAAGCCCTGAACCTTGCAAGGACGCTGGTGGACAAGGACAATGCCTTTGATCTGTACAAGGATGAGATCGTTGACTTTACTAACAATGCATCCGCCAAATACAAGAAAATCCAGTCGCTGAAAGCCCAGATTGGGGGCTCTATTTGATGGAAACACAGCAGAATAGCAGTCCGCTAAAGAAATACCGCTCACCGCTCACGTCACTGAACAGGGACTGGAAAACATTCATGGGCGGATACGATGACCCTGTGGTGAGGGCCGCTGCCTATGACATGACGCAGAGGTACACCGATATGAAAGCCACCATCCACTCACATTTCCTGCTGGATGCCTACCAGATGCACTACAGGCCGTATGATGAACTGGTGCCCAATCCCCTGAGCAGCAACACATGGAAAAATATCATTGAATCAACACTCAAGGACCCCAAGTACAGGGAACTCAACCAGAAGACAGTCAGAAGTGCATCGCTGGCCCTTTTCGCAGCAGAGAATTTCATAGACAGGGTTACTGGCGTGGCAAAGAAGATGCAGCCCACAATACCGCAGGATGTTCAGGATGCCGTCAATAACGCAGCATCGCAGAATGGCAATCAGCCGGGCAACCAGCAGGGGCAGCAGGGGAACAGCCCCGGACAGCCGGGTGGCAGCAGTCAGGGGCAGCCGTTCAACCTGTCCAATTTCTTCAATGCCCTGCAGATGATGCAGGCGGGCAGCTATTCCAGTCAGGCACAGGCTGCACAGATACAGAATAACCTCTCTGCTGCAATACAGCAGGCTGCCGATGCCTCTGAAACAGGGGTGGAGATGTACAATGCATTCTCGCACACAGGCGTTCCCATGAAGAAACTCCTTGACCCGGATGAACTCAGGGACGTCATCAGCAACAACATAGTGATAGCCCTTGCCACTGTGCTCAAGAAGCTCAGTGTTGAGAACATTGGAAAGAGTACCACCAAGCCAGCGCCAAAGAGAGGGATTCCCATAGGCGTCAAGACAATGAGGTCTTTCAATGAGATCACTGACCTGATCCCGATGGAATACCTGAACGATCAGGACCTGTTCTCATACAGGGTTGCGAGCCGGAAAGCACAGGTCAGAGAAAGGTTCGCCTCTGCCAACAAGTACATGGTCTATATCGACAAGAGCGGAAGCATGGGATCCATGATGCGGTTCATGGGCGACTGGGCGCCAAAGATCGCTGTGGCTGCCGGAAATGCACTGGCACTGGCCAAGTTTCTGAGGAGCCACGGTGGAGTGATGGTGCTGAAGCTCATGGACACCGAGGTCAGTGAGCCCATAACTGACATGTGGGAACTCCTGAAAACCCTTGCATCCATAAGGGCAGACGGGGGCACCAACATAACCAAGGCGCTGGAGGACATGGTGGAAAACGGCAAAGACTACAAGTGCGTGCTTGCTTCTGACGGCATTGACAGCATAGATGAAAATGCAGCAATGAATGTCAAGGGGCAGGACGTGACCAGTATCCTGATCCAGACAAGCAATCCGGTACTGGAAAAATATACCAAGGTGGTGCATCTCAATGATGCAGGTTCGGAAAATATATTCGTAGAGGTGTAAAGATGGAAAAACAGGAAACACAGGAAATGGACGATATGGAAGTGCCCGTCTCAGAGGAAGAGATTGAGTCGGTGAAGGCGCAGCTTGATGCAATGGCAAAAGACATAAACAGCGGGGCAAAACCAGCCGGACAGGCAGCCCCTGCATCAGGTGCAAAGAAAGAGAACCCGTTTGACAGGTTCTACGTTGTGGAACTGCACTTTAGCGGCCTGACAGGCAAGGCAACGTACAGTGATGATCACATCCTGTCGGCGTTCATGCGGATGGGCGAGAGCCAGCGCAACAGGATGCAGTACCTCAAGGTGGATTTCTACAGGACATGCAAGAAGCTTGCCACTTTCAAGCTGAACAACCAGTATGTCCTCAAGAGGGAAAACCTTGGGCAACTGGATGCAAAGTTCAAAGAGATCTATGAGAAGTTCCTTGTTGAGCGCAACACCATATACAAGCAACTGACCGTGAACTGGGACCAGATACTCGCCGATGTGAGTGCCACCCACCCGTCCCTGCAGTTTGATCCGGAGGATATTGACAAGCTCAGGCCCACAAGCCCTGAGTTCATGGATATGGGATATGATTTCAGATCCATGGCCAACTACCTGCAGGAACTGAAAACACTGAAAGACTCATTCCTCAGCACCAATGATCCCGATGTGGCAAAGAGGCTTGAAACACAGAGGCAACTGGTTGAGTCACAGGTGAGGGCAGGCTATGAGGACATCATACTGAAAATGTCCACGCAGATCGAGAAGCTCAAGAAGTATGTTGTCAAGAAAGGAAAGCGGCTTGAGAATGGGCTGGCAAAGATTGAGGACATGAAAGAATCTGCCATTAATATGGCAGACCTTCTGGGTGAGAAAGATGCGGTTGCCATGAAAATAGAAGCAATGATGGAGGGCATAGCCACAATGATGAAACAGCCTGAACCACCTAAACCCTGAACGCCTGACACAATTCAGGCCACATTTTTAGTATTCTGCGGCAATTTTCAAGTATCGGGCAATGTTTATATCATTGCCTTTTCTTTAGTTATATGGGGTGCGGTACAGCTTCAACTCCTCATTACTTCTGCACCCCACTCTCTCCTCTCTCCTCTCCGGAGCCCCCCTCTGGAGAGGCCGTTTTGTTAAGGTATTCCAGAAATTCTATTATCCGCCTGCCCTGAGCATATCCTACAACGAACACCTCCGGCAACTGTTTGCGGGAGAGGTAGAAATAATACTGTGAGGTATGCGTATTCCTGTGGACCATCACAGTGACAGGGGCGAAGCTTTCCACACCGTCACGTATGACTTTCCGGTAAAAGCCTGTCTGGAACTTCTGATCCCCTGATGCATCGAATGGGTTTACCTGTGTAACTGTATTTTTCATTACTGGGTCGGTGGTTTCAACCATGATTACACAATGTATATGTGCTTATATTCCTTTGCACATCAAGAACTGTTTTCTGACTGGCACTGCCAAGCCACCAAACATTTAATAGGAAATATGATGTTTTTAACCAGAGGAGAGTTCCTATGAAGAAGGGGAGGAAGGATAACAGCAACGCTGGAATGTATGCAGACTACATCAACCAGACGGTGATGATTGTGCTTTACAGTACAAGGCTTGACGCCGAGGGGGACGAATACCATATCGATATGAGGGGCGTTATTCTCAACGCTGATGAGGAATTTGTGAAGCTCAGGGACGCCACCACCCGCCATGAGTTGCTTATCAAACGGGATGAGATTATGCTGGTGGAACATATCCCGTCACCCATCATACCACCGGGTGTCGGGCCCGATTCACGCCCCAATAATGTCCCCACTGAGAAGTTCACCTATCTTGACGTGAAAATTGAGCACAGGGATTCCGGGAAGGATGGGGATGAAGAGTGAATACCCGGATGCTCAGGGATCCAATGCTTTATGTGGCTTCAATTATTGAGTCATTCCTGTTCGGTTTTATCGAATCATACGTGGGGATATTCAACTTTAACCTGAGCCTCCGGGAAGTCACCATAATTGTCGGGATGAGTGTGGTGGGCATATTCTTCTCCCTCCTGTTTTACGCTGCCCTGTCAGACACAGAGGATGATCTTATCCGGCAGGTGCGCCTTAATACCCGCCAGAGGATGAAAGATGAGGGTTATACACTGAATAAGGGGAGGGGACGTTAGTTTGCCCTATAAGGATAAGAACAAAAGGCGGGAAGCCTCACGGAAATCGATGGCTAAGAGGCGCAAGAGCCCAACTGTCAGGCGCAAGGAGAAGGAATACAGGAACTCAGGGGCTGGCAGGGAGAAGAATGCAAGGGCCCAGAGGCGCTGGAGGTGGCGGCATAACAGGCAGCTAGGGGACAGGAAAACCGAGATTCTATCACATACTAAGAACCAGAAGAACGTGGCAAAAGCCATCAGAGAAGAGGTAAAACGCCTCCAGAACTATAAAAAAGGGCAAAAATAGCCCCCTATTTTGCCTGTTTTCCCGTATTTTCAGGGGTTTTTTGGGATTAACTATTACGTTTAGGGTGAGGACAAGTTGAGAAATGAGTCCTCAAGTAAGCAGGGCTGGAAGTGGTCGAAAGGAACCAGCCTGAGCAGCCTGTCCGAAAGGACGAAAGAATGGGCCTGATGATTATGATGGGAGCCACACCCTGTCATATGCTGAACCGAGGAGAGACCTCAGAAATGAGGGATGTACCCAATTCCGCTACTCCAGCGGAGGGTCAATACCGGGGAGGTTGGCGAGCATCTATGGGTTTTGCGAGCCGAAACAACACAAACGCAAGTTTGTGGCCTGAAAATAAGGCGGAGTAAAAAGATCATAGAACATTGATCAATAATAAAAGAAAACAGTAGAGCAAGTAATTCGGGGACCTAAAAGAAAAGGGAAATAAACTTAGGAATATTTCCTGAAACTTTGATGGAATGCCATCCCCATTAGAATCTTTCCTCTGTTTACGTTGCCTGAATAGTTTGTTGCCCTATGCAAGAGCATAGGACGGAGTTGAGAAGAAAATGACAGACAAAAAACCGAAAATGAAGGTAGAGATTGTAAACATTGATGAAGACAACGAACCGGAAACACCAACACCGGAAGACATCAAAGTGAATATATCTATTAGCATCCACAAGGGCTCCTTGAAAAGCGAGCGCATTCGCTTTAATGTAACGAAAAAGGACAATCTGTCCGAGATCGATACAGAAAAAGCCTACAAGTGGTTGGCTAAAATCATAGACGATATCACAGATACGCTGGTGGATGGGGGTGTATTCCAATAATTTTGTAGCCGAAAGGCGGAGATGAAAAGAGAAATGACAAGTGTCAAGAAAAAAATCCAAGAAATGCGCGCCATACTGGCGGATGAGTACCACAGGTGGGTACATATCTGGCAGAGTTAGGCGCTTAATTTGTTGCCCTATGCAAGAGCATAGGACGGAGTTGGAAAAGTGGTTAGTTTAACAAGAATAAACTATGAAGTCAACTATCAGGAATTGACATCAAGCGAAGCGGAACTGATTGAGAAATACGCACAGATACCGGATGAAACCAGTAATGTGAGCAGGGAGCCGTTGAGATACATCACAGCAGAGGCTTTGAATATGATAGCGAGAGGGGAAAACCCTAATCACTTCAATGGCAAAGTACCAACTGAAGATGAGAAAAGCACGGCGAAAGAACTGTTGGAAAAATTAACACTCAAAACAGGTGAAATGGATTTCGCATTTGATGCCATAATAGAGTAATTTTTTGTTGCCCTATGCAGGAGCATAGGACGGAGAGCGCTAAATGTTTTTCAGAAAAAAGAAAACAGAAGTAAACGGCTGGATACTTGGTTTCAACAACGATGAACTGGTACAGATATACCTGATACATCGTGTAGTAGACAACAAGAAAGCCGTCATAAAGGGCTTTAGGAAGAAAGAGATATGGAACTTCACTGATGACGATGAGTTCTACCCAATAGCCGTCCATGTAGAGATGAATGGCAAGAAGTATAAATGGGTGAAACAGAGCTTCATTGAGGAAGCGAGGCCATATCTCGATTAATTTGTTGCAAAGGAGAGTGCAATCTTTAAATAGATAGGCATAGAAGATGTAGTGTAGCCTGTGAGGTAGACCACGCACCAAGGGTGCAGGAAACTGCATGCGCCTGAGAGAGTGTGCACTGAAGAGTGCAGACGACGGGTAGAAAACCTCAGCCTGAAAGGGTTGCCACTAACTTGGTGGCACGGTAGAAAATTTCAATGAGAGATCATTGAAGCAGCCGTGGTTCTGATGATGAAGAGGAATCGAGGGCTGGTGGAAGACGACGTATTCCAGTAATTTTGCAGCCGAAAGGCAGGAGTGAAAAGAGAAATGACAGAAGCGAAACAGGTGATAGTGGAAGTGATAGGCGGAGTAGCAGTACCGACAAAGATTCCGAAAGGCATTGAGGTAGTCATTCGGGATGTAGATGTCGGGAGCAAGCAAACTTTTACGACTAACACTAAAAAATAATTTGTTGCCGAAAGGCGGAGATGAAAAGAGAAATGGACGTAATTGGCACCATATTCGGCAGTGACGAATATGGGAACATAAAGAAAGTGAGAGTAAAAGTTAAGGTGCCAAGGGCCCCTGAAATGGAGGGCATAGCAGACTTAGAGCAATTTATAAGAGAATACAATCTCCCACCAATACTGCCTGAAGTTGGATTATTTCAGGTAAAGGATGGCAGGAAGGTTGTGGACGACATAGAGATTGCATCCGGGGATGTTGATACCTGCCGGATACAGGAACTCATGGAACACTAATTTTTTGTAGTCCTATGCAAGAGCATAGGCGGGAGAAAAGAGAAAAATGAAAACAAGAACAATAAAAGAAGAACCCGCAATAACACTGCGGGGAGACTGTGCATAT
>JAJZZZ010000048.1 GCA_021797265.1 Thermoplasmata archaeon | reverse complement strand
GCTGGCATAGTGACAAAGCTGAAGCCGGCAAGAACTTTCATAATGGAACGGGTCAAAGTGGATGGGATCGCCCTGGAGGCCATTTCCCGCATAACAGATCCTTCCGGAATTATGCTGTTCACCACTGGAAACCTTGAAGGAAACACATTCTCCGGCAAACAACACAGGTTCCATTCAATAATTGTGGACCCAACCGGATCAAACCTGCAGGTTGCCAGAGATCATTCCACCGTTCCTGGAATCAAACTGGTGGATGGGCATAACACCAGGATGGAATCAGTCGACGAGATCAGAAAAAAGGCTGAGGAATTATCCAGGGGAATGAACATTGAAAGGATGATCGTGGCAAATTCTGATTACCTGGACTTTCTTCCAAGAAAGATTGCAGATCAGAAGGTAAAGCTTCTGGCGGGGCTTGGTGAGTAATATGGCGGACAAGAATTTGATTTTACAGGAAATAGGCAGTTTCAGGAAACCGGAATATCTGAGCAAGAATTTCCACCAGCTGGAAGGAACTGAGGAGTTCAACGTGCTTGCTGGGAAAGCAACAGTAGAGACTCTTGACCTGTTCAGGAAGTCCGGGCTTGAGAATCTGGGAGTCGGCGGGGAGATGTTTCGGTGGGAGATGTATGAGGCTCTGGCAAACAACATTGGAAATCTTGAGTTTTATGGAATGGTCAGGTCATTTGACAACAGGTACTACAGGAAAGGCAGCGTAACAGGCCCGGTGGTGAGGAAGCATCCGTTCCACAGGGATGAACTGGAATTTCTCCTTGCAAACACCCACGACAGGCTCAAGCTACCAATAACCGGTCCATACACCATGATGGACTGGTCATTCAATGAATACTACAGGGACAGGAGGGAACTGGCAAATGCATATGCTGACGCAATAAACAAGGAACTGAGGGAACTCAAGGAAATCTGGGATCATCACAGGAAAGGTGAAATCTTCGAGGTTCAGATAGATGAGCCGGCAGCCACCACACATCCGTCTGAGATGGACATAGTTGTGGAATCTGTGAACAGGTCATTCGAGGGAATTTCCGGCATTGAACCGTCAATCCACGTCTGCTACAGTATAGATTACGCATATCTCTACAACACCATGGCTGATCTGAAGGTGCATGGCCTGAATCTGGAATTCGCCAACAGGGATACCCTGACACTGGGGAAGGGGCTGGATCACCGTCCCGGATATGCAGACCTCAAGGAGTATGCCGCCATGAATGATACCCTGTCAAGGAAGAAATTCATGGGCCTTGGTGTAACGGATGTGCACATTGATGACATTGAGAGTGTGGAACTCATTAAGGACCGTATTGAAACAGCCCTGGACATAATCGGAGATCCATCACTGGTCAGGATCAATCCGGATTGCGGCCTGCGTACAAGATCAAGGGAAACCGGCTTTGAGAAGCTGAGGAACATGGCTCTGGCCACAGCAGCTGTCAGGAAAGAACTCTGATATTACCTGGCATTTATTTTCTTGAAAACCCTCCAGTTGCTCCCTAAATAATTTTCCTCATTATATGTAAGGGCACATCTTATTATATTGTGGTGCAAAGGTAATCCTGATCAATATGCTGGAAGTCAGGTTTCACGGAAGAGGGGGACAGGGTGCGGTAACGGCTTCAAAGATGCTGGCTCTGGCATCCTTCCTGTCCGGTGAGTATGTAATATCATTTCCATTTTTCGGGACGGAGCGAAGGGGAGCACCTGTGACAGCGTTCACGCGGATTGACACCACGCCCATACTGCTGAAGACACAGGTTTACAATCCTGATGTTGTGGTGGTGCTGGACAGCAAGGTGATGGAGACCGTTGACGTGACTGCAGGGATGAAGCCCGGGTCATCACTCATACTCAATTCACCCGAAGCCCCAGAAGATCTTGGCCTTCCTTACCACGTGGCGACAGTGGATGCAACCAGGATTGCCACTGACCTCGGACTGGGCAACAGGACAAATCCCATTATCAACACCGCAATGCTGGGTGCCTTCTCAAAGAGCACAGGCCTTGTTGACATGACCCAGATTCGTGAGGCGATATCAGAAATGTCTCCGTCCAAGGCTGATGTGAATGTCAGCGCAGCCGAGAAGGCATACAGTTCCGTAAGGATGGGGTGGTAGAATTGGTGCTGGTTCCACTGGCGGAGACCAGTTCAAGGGCAAACCATACAGGCCTGTGGAGGACACTGAAGCCTGTCATAGACTATTCAAGCTGCATAAGGTGCGAGATATGCTGGAAATTCTGCCCCGACAATGCAATAAATCTTGAGGATGGGCGCACGACTCCGGCACCAAACCAGAAGGTTACGGCGTTCAGCATTCCGGTCATAGACTACGATTACTGCAAGGGATGCGGAATATGTGCAAATGAATGCCCGGAGAAATGTATAGAAATGAAATTTGAGGAGGAATGACTGGAATGAGGGAAATAGGATCAAAAACATCAATAATGACCGGCAACGAGGCTGTTGCAGAGGGCGTTCGCCTGTCAAAAGTTGGCTTCATCTCTGCTTACCCCATAACCCCGCAGACCACAATTGTGGAAAAACTGGCTGAAATGGTGGCAAACAGGGAGATCAGCGCCAGGTACGTTGAGGTGGAGAGCGAACACAGTGCCATGGCAGCTGTATTTGCAAGTGAAATTGCAGGCGTGAGGTCTTACACTGCAACAAGCTCACAGGGCCTTCTATACATGCATGAGATGCTGCACTGGGTTGCGGGCCAGCGCCTTCCAATTGTCATGAGTGTTGTCAACAGGGCTATTGGCCCCCCATGGAATATATGGTCTGACCAGTCCGACAGCATGAACCAGAAGGACACGGGATGGATTCAGGTCTACAGTGAATCCAATCAGGAAGCCATGGATACGCTCATAATGGGTTACCGGATTGCGGAGGATTCAGGTGTGATGCTTCCCTTTATGAGTATGGAGGACGCCTTCATACTGTCACACACTTCGGAGCAGGTTGCGATACCGGACCAGGAGCTTGTTGACGAATTTCTTCCCGAATTCCGCCTGGGCTTCAAGGTCGATTCGGACCGCCCCATGGGCTATGGCTCATATTCCACGCCTGACGGGCCATTCATGGAACTGAAGAAGGACATGATGGAGAGCATGTGGAAATCTGCAAACGTTATCAAGAAGGTGACCAGGGAATTCTCTGAGATCCTTGGCCGTGACTACGGCGGGCTGATCGAGGAATACATGACGGAGGGGGCGGAATACATACTCATTGCATCAGGCACTGTGGCATCCACTGCAAAATATGTTGCAGGGAAGCTGAGGGCCGATGGCAGGAAAGTTGGGATAATCAGAATAAGGTATTTCAGGCCATTCCCTGCCGAGGATATTGTGCGCGCTACAAAGGATGCTGCCCACATAGGCGTGATCGACAGATCAGTGTCATTTGGATCCGGAGGAACCGTGTTCAACGAGATCAGGGCAGCACTGTATGGCAGATCAGACATTCCTGTAACAGGATTTGTGGCAGGAATTGGGGGCCGTGATGTAAGGGAGGAGGATATAGAAGAAATGATAAATATGATGGCGGCTGGTAAGGAAGGTACTGTTTTCATCAACACAAGGGGTGATCAGTGATGCCCACATCCATTCCTGAACAGGAACTTATGGAGCCTGGACACACGGCCTGCCAGGGTTGTGGTGCAACACTGGCAATGAGATATGTTCTGAAGGCACTTGGAAAGAAGACTGTGGTCTCCGTGCCAGCCTCGTGCTGGGCGGTAATTCCGGGTGCAATGCCAAACCGGACTCTTGACATACCAATGGTTTACACTCCATTCGCGGCAACGGGTGCATCAATAAGTGGCCTGAGGGAGGCACTGGATATAAGGGGTGACAGTGATTACAACGTTGTTGGGTTTGCAGGAGACGGAGGGACAGCGGACATAGGCCTCCAGTCGCTATCCGGGGCCATGGAGCGGGGGCACAACGTTTTCTACATTATGTACGACAATGAGGGCTATATGAATACCGGTGTCCAGAGGTCCGGCAGCACGCCTTACGGTGCTGAAACCACAACTACCCCTGTTGGCCTGGACAGAAATTTCAAGAAACAGCAGAAGAAGGTTGTGGCGGATATAATGATGGCTCAGGGGGTTCCATACGTGGCAACAGCCACCATTGCATATCCTGAAGATCTGATCCGCAAGGTGCAGAATGCAAAGAAGGTCAACGGCCCAAAGTTCATACAGATCCTTGCACCGTGCCCCACAGGCTGGTACTACCCGCCAGAGAAAACCATTGAGGTATCACGGATGGCAGTGCAGTCGAGGATGTTCCCGCTGTATGAGTACTCTTCAGGCACATTCCGGCTCACCAGACCCAGCAAGCCTGTTACAGTCAGGGAATACGTCCAGTCCCAGAAGAGGTTTTCCCACATGGACGAGGACGAAATCAGGACCCTGCAGGAAGAAGTTGACAGAAGATGGGAAAGCCTGCTTGAAAAAGAGACGCACTAGGGATAAACAGGCGTCTTTTTCCATCTCCTCCGCAAATACACAGCCATAAAAGCCAGATAGACAGCAATGCCTCCCACAATGGCAATATTCGTTCCCAGGTAGACGGGATTGGAGTAGGTTATTTTCACCACAGGTGACTGATATACTTCCCCATCGGAGAGCCTCAAAACTACTGTTGCGTAATAAGCGTGCCCTGGATATATTCCGGAGATCACGGTGGAAGTGCTTGATTGGGTGGTGAAGGTGATAACCCTTGGATTGAAGAAGCTGGGATTCTGTGAAACGTATAGCTGGTACTGGGAGAATATCTTTCCGCTGTAGCCTGTCCAGCTCACAACTCCCATGAAGAAGAATAGCGGGAAATACCTGGTTATTGTTATGAAAGGCATGGAGCTGATGTTTATGTCCAGAGGCTTCATGGAGAAATTGAGGTCAAACGGGGCGAATTTCAGCACAAGGTGCTTGTACTGGGATTCATAGAGATTTGCCGAAGCCGATATATTAAGGGTGCCCAGATCCTCGTAAAGCCGATAATACCCGGTGGAATTTGCGTATGAATATGACTGGTTGGAAACGGAAATCAGGGCCCCCGCCACAGGGAAGGCATAAACGGCGTCAGTCACTGTGCCCTGTATGAGCATCATGCTGCTGGAGCTGGGCTGAAGCGAGATCTGGGTGCGGTATGCAGCTGCGGGCATTATGACTTTTGACAGGTTCACCGGGTCGAAACCAGGGGCGGTGACATTGATCCAGACAATACCGGGCATTGGATATCCGGAAAATGTTCCATTGTCTCCTGCAACAGTAACGTTCTGTATTATCACAGTTGCATTGCCCTGAAATACGAATACAGAAACGGATACCGGCATTGCGGAAAGCTTCAAGCTGAGGTTTCCGGTTGATTTGTTGGTTAGAGATTCAGGATGGAACCCGGGGGACGTAACGCTGAAATTGTTCGTGCCAGAAATCACAGGTATGGCTGATGTATTTTCGATGCCATATCTTAAGAAATAATCCACAACAAGAGATGAGGGTGGATTCAGGTCATACGCCACGTCCGAGTGGACACTCACATTCTGGATCACAATGTCCGGTATGTAAATTATGCGGGTTTCATTCACTCTGTTCTTTCCCACAAGTTCTGAGGCGGTGACATTGTAATACCCGGCTCCAGGAAAAGAATAGGTGTCCCCGGCAATTGAGGTTCCGTTCACCTTCCATGCAACGGATCCTGTGAAGTTGGACAGGTGGAACGTTCCGTGCACAGGCAAGCTGAAATTAAGCATGTATGAGATCAGAGGAGGTGGCGGAACATAGGGAAGGTCAGAGTAATTCCCCCTGATGTACTGGGAGAATTCAACCTCTGTCACGTTTATTGCGGCATTCAGCGACGAATAGCTTGGAGTTCCAATTCCAGAAAACTTCTGGAAATATAATCCGGTGGAATTCAATTGTGTGCCATTGTAAGCTCCGGCCAGGTTGCTGAAAGTGAAATTCCCCAGATCAGTCGTATTGTCGTATGAGCCAATGCTCATTCCTCCAGCCACCGGAGTTGAATTGCCTGCATAACTGAGCAAGACGGGCACAGGGACCCTGATTACGCTTGAGCCGTCAGATGCTGCTGATATCATTCCTGCTTTATAGGTGAGAGAGAGGTTTGAGATGTAACGGGACGACCCTGAAAATCCTGAAACATGCGGTCCATTAAATGTCACAACGTATCCAGACTGGCCTATCTTCATCAGATAACTGGCAGCGGTGGATGAAACGTTCACGCCAAATTCAATATAATTAATGGGGCTGTTGTATAAGCCCACATAATAGAAGCCTGTTCCGTTCATTCTCAGATTTGCTGTGTTCACGGAAAGATTCAGTACTGAATAAACCGTGTTTGCATAAGTGGCGTTACCCTGGAGAAGAACCTGCCCCCCGAATCCAGCAGTTATTTTTTCAGTTGCATTCACCAGGCCCGAAACGCTTGGCGTCCCCAGCCCGGTCACCGGGTTCCAGCCCGGTGCGGCACTGTATACACCATTGGTTCCTTTTGTTATCTGCTCAAATGACGAATTGTACAGTGGAGTTCTTGAGATCTGGTACAGGAGGGGATTAAGGAATCCCAGGTGCCGGTGGGTGGCCTGATCCATTATGGCTGCTGCAGCCGCCCAGATGGGGGTGGCAATGCTTGTGCCGCCAGCCTCATACTGTTTGCCCCTGACCACCACTATCATTCCAGTATACTGGTCAGCGTCCAGCGAGACGTCAGGTGTCCCTCTTCCAGTGCTGTTGAACCCCGGTGCGGACTGCCAGTATGGCCTGGAAAAGAATTTGCTGTACCCTCCCCCGCTTCCGAAGCTCTGGCCTTCATATTTTCCTCCCCAAGCAGTCTGGGAATATTTGCCATCAAAGAGGCTAAGTGTGGTACCTCCCACGGCAGTAACATATGGATCCGAAGAGGGAAAATTAACAGTTGGTACACCCGTCCCGTTCGCGCCATAATAATCTGATCCAAAGTCCCCTGTTGCAGCAACAACAGTTATACCTCTGAGGTAAGCCTCCCTGTAGATCTGTGAATAGACTCCAACCTCATGCTGCGTTAACTGGACCTCGGGATTGCCCCAGCTAAGGGAAATAATGTTTGCAGAACTGCTGTTGATCATATCGCTTACAGCAAACTGAAGCATCTGGGTAATGGCTGAAGGAGCAATGTAGAGAAGTATGGTGGCATTTGGAGCCATGGCATGTGCCCACTCAACATCTGTTGCAGTCTCCAGTGCCCATGACGCATTATATGTCCCGTTTCCAGGCTGTCCCTCTGGATAAACAACGCTCAGATTGGCAGGCGGAAGGCCAGTCAGTTCATCAAATGCCCTGAGATCATAGGCGAGATTCGGGTCACCATACGCATCCACTATTCCTATTGTTATCCCTGACCCCGTATATCCGGAGCGGTATTCCCACGTGAAGTTGTAGGCGCTTGCGATCTGGGAGGGCACAAAAGCATACGGAATGACAAGATCCGGGGCCACCTGCGATACAGTATCATAAGGGGTGGAAGTTACGGACCGGTTAACCAGGGCATAATGTATGCCGTAGTCCCTGCTGGCGCTCTTCAGGATATCGGATATATATGGAAACTGTGCCTGGTCGGGATATATGTTAATGAGCCCGCCTGCACTTGTATATTTTACTCCAAGCCCCCCAAGTTCCGAAGCGATTATCCCTGAATATGCTCCGGAGGCATATGCCACATAATTCTGATCATTGCCCTGGCTCACATTGCCTGTGGAAGAGATGATGATGCCCGCTTCCAGGTTGCTGGAAGTGGAATATGGCCGCTGCATTGGAATAAATGCGGCCATGGGTGCCGCAATCAGCAACACTGCAAGTACTGCGTAGAACTTATTGATAGGCATCTGCCTCAACTCAATGGTAAACCATATTAATATATCATGTCATGGGCAGGCGTTGCCCGAGACAGACACTTCAGAAAATGTGCTGCGAGAATATTTCCATGACTATTACAGGGAATGGAAGGCAGACCTCATTGACATAGTCTCCGCAAGGGAGATCGGTTTTATTCCATTTTTCGGAACCATGGTAAGGCACAGGGCAGTACTGAACCTCAGCTCCCTGACAGATATGATGAGGCGTATTGTTCCGCGCCACACCTATTATTCCACCGCATATTACAGGAAGCCTGAAGAAAAGATCATGAAGGACAAGGAATGGCTTGGTGCCGAACTCATATTTGATCTGGATGCAGACCACATTCCTGGTGCAGAAAAAATGAGTTACACTGAAATTCTGGCAGAGGTCAAGAAGCACACACACCGCCTCATTTTCAAGTTCTTGATGGATGATCTAGGATTTCGGGAAAAGGACCTGAAAATATTCTTTTCCGGCGGTAGAGGCTATCATGTCCATGTGGTGGAGGATTCCATATATCCCCTTGGATCGGATTCCCGCCGTGAAATTGCGAATTACATACGGGGTGAGGGGTTCAGCACATACGATATCCGCAGGTCAATGCAGGAGGCATCCGCCGTCATGGGTGGATGGAAATCCGAAGTGGACAGACTCTTTGTTGAATTTCTGGCTGAAGTTGCAGACGAATCTGGCAGCCAGGCACTATCCGGTGTGCTGGGAAACAGGAGAAGTGCAGAGGCATACATCCGCAACCTTTCCAAGCAGATCAGCTCCGGCGTTCCCGTGAAGAAGCGCGATCTGTTCCTGAAACCGGGTAACGAGAAGTACAGGCACATGGATGCGAACGATGAGAAGATTTTAACGCACATAATCAGCAAGGTCAGGGACAGCAATGCGTGTGAAATTGACGAGCCGGTGACCACTGATGTGCACAGGCTAATAAGAACTCCAGGAAGCCTTCATGGAAAAACGGGATTCATTGTAAAGCATATACCAGTTGAAGATTTCGATTCATTCGATCCGCTCCGTGATGCCATTTATACAGGATTCAACAGGCGGTCGGCAAAGGTTGATATCCAGCGCCCCCTCAGGATAAGCATTGCCGGGGAGGACTTCAACCTTGATCCGGGCGAGACCCAGATACCAGGGGCTGCGGCCGTCTATGCAGTTGCTTCGCGTTATGGTAAATTTTTATAATTATTAACTTAGAATAACTATCATAAAGTTAATATATCGTTGGCACATAAACATGTGGTGTAAAAATGGAACTGAAAAACAGTAAGACGCTGGAAAATCTGAAAGCCGGTTTCGCAGGTGAAAGCCAGGCCAACAGGCGCTATCTCTATTTCGCCCAGAAGGCAGACGAGGAGGGATACCAGGAAGTAGCATCCATATTCAGGTCTACAGCTGATGGTGAAACAGCACATGCATTCGGTCATCTCAAATATCTTGCACAGGTTGGAGACCCGGTCACGGGAGAGCCCATTGGGACAACTGAACAGAACCTGAAATCCGCCATTGCAGGGGAAACATACGAGTACAGCCAGATGTACCCCGGATTCGCAAAGGTTGCCAGGGACGAGCACTTTGATGACATAGCTCACTGGTTCGAGATACTTTCAAAGGCTGAAAAATCACACGCAAAGAAATACGAAGACACTCTTGCTAAACTGCCCAAGTGAGGTGGGTTGATATGCAGGAGATAAGATCGGAGGACATAATTCCTCCCGAAAATTTTGAGAAGCAGCGAGATGAAGCCACAAGAAAGATCATTGAAATCAAGAGAACAAGAAGAGTAGAGACAAAGACATTCAGCTTTCTCTTTGAATCAAGGGACACCGTGATGAACCAGATCAATGAGATGGTTTTCATAGAGAAGGTCAAGGACCCTGAGGAAATAAGGAGGCTCATAGAGGTATACAGCGATTTGCTTCCCCGGCCGGATACTTTCAGTGTATCAATGTTCATAGAGTTCAGGGATGAGAGGCAGATGTCGGCTGAGATGCCCCGGCTGACGGGCATTGAAAATACCGTTTATCTTTCATTCGATGGGCATGAATTGAAGGCCACCCCGGAGGAGGGTCGGTCAACAGAAGTCCTGGAATCCACGCTTCAGTACCTTAAATTCCACTTCAACAGGGTTCTTGCAGATCAGTTCCGGTCAGCAGAGAATGTATACATTGAAACAAGGAAGTCGGGCTATTCCGAGGCTGGAAAGATATCCGGGCCGCTGCTGCAGCAATTGAAGAGCGAACTTACAGTTTAACTGTAACCCGGACCCTCTTCAGAACAGACAATTTATTATTTTTATACCCATTCCAGATTCATGATAGAAGCCACCATAACGCAGGACGAAAAGGAAGTTCTGAAGTATGTAAGGCAATTTGCCCAGAAAGAGGTCAAGCCTCTTGCAAGAGAGATAGACAGGACCAAGTCCGTCCCGCAGAAAATCATAGACAGGATGAATGAGCTGGGGCTCTTTTCA
>JAJZZZ010000002.1 GCA_021797265.1 Thermoplasmata archaeon | reverse complement strand
GAATGAGGACAGACCAGTAAGTTTACATTGTATGACAAAGTAGTCACTTTCCTCTTTTGTCTTTTAGAGGCACGTTATATATTTGCCCAATTACAGACAATGGGAGTAGATTTATGTATCTTTGATTCATAAAGATTAAATGGGAGAGAGGAAACCCCCCACAAGCATCCGCTCCATAAGAATGCCCGATGACCTTATTGTTGAGTTGGAAAAGGAGTCTGAATTCCAGCACATCAGTGTCAACACCCTTGTAAATACCATAATTTTCAGGTACCTGGAGTGGGAACGTTATGCGGAGAAATTTGGTTTTATAGGCCTATCCCGTGAGACATTCCGGGCCATGATCTCAAATATGGATGAAGCTGAACTATCCACACTCGCCAAGTCGGTTTCATTTTCCAAATTGAAGGAGTTTGCCTTTTTCTCCTGGAATATCAATGGACCAAAGTCAGTTCTTGAATTCATAAAGAAATTTTGCAGGTATGCCCGATATGGGGAGTGGGAAATTCGGCAGGATGGGCCATTTTACAGGGCAAGTTTTTTGCACAGGATGGGCCCCAAGGTCTCATACTTTCTCTGCGAACTCTACTCCGATCTGCTAATTTCAGTAGCTGGGTTAAATCCGGAAGTGGAAATTCTTGAAAATGAGTTCATCATAAAATTTGCCTTTTCTTGAAAGTTCATGTTCAATCCGGTTTCAAGCATAAAAGGCTAAACTTCTGTATCCAGTTCCGTGTGAATTCGCTTCAGTTCCAGGGAAAGATTTTCCCTGAATTCACTGCAGTCTTGACTTTTAAAAAGAAGGTTTTCAAGCATGGAAACATCATGTTCAAGCTGCTCCACCCTCCCTTTATTATAACCGCGTCTGTACAGGTTTTCCAAGTTGGTGCTTGTAATCTTTCTTTCATCGAAAACTCTCATGAATATTCAAAGCACCGTTCTTACATAACTATGCATGGTTTACACGGAAAATGAGAAAAAGGTCACGAGCCGTTGTTGCGAAGTGTTGTGGCTAACTTTGGGCAGCTTTTGGCAATGCAGCCATTTTTGGTTTCCAGACAAAACCCATAATCCCACCTAAAAGAACAACCACAAAACCAATAAATAATCCGCCAGCGGTCCCGTACCAGCTTGCGAATGACAGCACAATTATTGCTGACCCATAAATTCTGCTCCTCCTGTTGTCAAAGAAAAGCAGGGCACTGAAAACCAGAATCAAAACTCCCCAGAGGGTTCCGGCGATAACTTCTGCAAGATCAGAAGCAGCGGTATCTCCACCAAGCAAAACAAGCTTTATGCCTATTATTCCAACGTACAGGATTATAATGCCTCCTGCCGCAGATACAATTGCAGCATCTAGATTCCTGTTCCTAAACTGGATAGCCATTGTTGAAAAGTGAATATGGAATTTGTATTTAACAAAATTGAGATTGCGCCTCCCATCGGCCAATGGGAGGCAGCGAGGTGTCTACATCAGCGTGATTGCGTTAGTGTTGAATGCCTCAGGTGCCACGAAGTTAATTGTTGTGTCAATTCCAGTCTCCGGAGTCAACTGCCCGGTAACCTGTGTGTTTTGTGTAAGGTTAGTTCCAAAGGTGTTTGTAACATTTACCATAATTGCCACTTGGGCACCAGGTGTTATGACAGGATATGCACTGTTAAGTGCTTTTTGTGGGTCTGAAATTCCCAGAACGCCGAAGTTTGTCGGGTCGTGGTGTGCACTACTCAGAAGTCCCCACTGGCTTACTCCGAATAGGTTGCTTGAACCCGATGAAGCCATGTCTATGAACACGGAACTGTTATAGACCAGCACCGAGGTCACACCATTTATTGTAAGCGTTAGAGTTGTGTTTCCCAGATCAACCGGGTTACCTCCAGCATTGTCGCTGACCATGATAGCCAAGTACTTGATCCCGCCAGATTCAGCAGGAGAAGCACTATCATATCCGACTATACCGTTAACGACTAATCCTGTGGACACCTGGCTTATCGTGGATGTTCCCGTGCTCTGTGCCCTCTGCTGAAGAATACCCGCGGTATGTATCAGCACGGAAGCAGCAACGGCAGCAACCAATACTAGGGCTATAAAGATGATCAGGACGCCTATTCCCGACTCAGCCTTTACATCAGCCTTGAGACTGAACTGTCTTTTGACAGATCTCGCAAGACTAAATAGACTTCTCTTTATTGTCATTACATTAACCCCATTTGTATGCCTGTACCAGCTAATGTATATCCCTATGTTTGTATATAAGCGGGTTAACGCTGGGAACGAAAATATTTCGCATCCCCTTATATACCTTTGCATACGGACCTACACAGACAGGTACCTCACATATACAGGAAAGCCAGTAATATCCGCTACAGAAAACGCATAAAGGTTACATATAACATGATTGCTGGATATCAATGCTAAGCACTGACGACAAGAGATTCATCATCAAAAGTGTCGAAAATGGGTATAAGGTCAGTGATCTCGCTAAGATGTTCAATGTGACCCCCAGAAGGGTTCAACAGATATTGAAGGAAGATGTTAGCGGAGACAATGGCCGGCGCAAATTCTCCTCCCTCACTCAGGAAGAGGCAAAGGAGATAGAGAACCTGTGGGTCAACTACAAGATCGGTTCAAGGACTATCTACTACCTTATGAAAAGCAAGGGGAAGAATGTGTCGTATTACCAGATCTACAACTTCATGCGAAACAAAAACATGATCAGATCCAAGCGAAATTCCATGGAAAATGGGAGGAGTCCAATGCATGAAGAACCACTTTCCACAATTTACATGGATTACCACCAGTCAGCAATGGATCATCCATATGCTGTGGTCTGCGTTGACATGGCCACGAAGAAGATCCTGTCAATCATGGAGTCAAGGAAGATTACCAAGGAAGTTGTTGAGTCTTTAGTGGATTCAATGTCGCACTTCACCAAAGACAACAATCTCAAAGTGCAGAACATGCATCTGAGAAGTGGAGTTCTGAGCATCCTTTATGGGGCAACTGACCTGAGATACCACATGAAAAAACTTGGCATCGAGAATGTCGAAGCTGACAAGCATGGAAACAGAGTCCATCTTGCCCTTTCAAGACTTTGGCAGAATTATGACAAATTCAGGTGGACGTTCAGCAGTGCAGACAATTTCATGTACTGGTACAACAACAGGCCCATCATAAACAGGCTGGACAACCGGGTAACCACTCCCAACGAAATCATGGAAAGATTTCTGATAGAAGCACAGACATCGCCTGTGTTGGGTGGAAATTCCTGATAGGGCAAGTTTAAGTGGCTGCTAATCATCTCACAAGCTTAAGGGCAGCTTTGGCTGGGTTTGCACAGATTTTGATTACCTGCCGGTTGCCACAGTGTCATTGAATTTCCGCATCCGAACGGGATAGGCTATTGATATTTTAACCCCCAACATATATTGGGGTTGGCTTTGCCATGTCAGAAGTTGCGGATAGGCGGTTGAATATAAAGGAAGTTCCTAATCAAGTAAGCATGGACCCCCCATTACTTGAGGGCAGCGTTAAATTTTATGTTGCCAGGCACGGAGAAACAGATTTCAACAAAAGGAATATGCTACAGGGCCATATAGACACCAGACTCAATGAAACAGGTAAAATACAGGCGCTGAAACTTGCAGGTGCGCTTCACAAATTTGGCATAGGTGCAATATACACAAGCGACCTGAACAGAGCTTACGAAACCGCTACGATAATATCCAAAGAAATTTCAGTACCAATTACTGGGAAATCGGCGGACCTGAGAGAAGCTTCCTTTGGACAATTTGAAGGAAAGACATATTCAGAGATCGCCGACCTCATGGGAGTATCTATAGATACTTTGATGAAAGAAGGACTGGACAAAGTAATCCATGTTGAGTCGAGTTCAAAAATAGCCAACAGATCTATTAGTTTTCTGGAAAATATCGCAAGAGAACGAATTGGCGAGTCTATCCTTGTCATTACTCACGGTGGAGTAATGAGGAGCATTGCCAGTAAAATTCTGGACATCAGCCTCAACTATCTGTACTTTTCAAATGGAGACTTTCTTGAATTGAGTTATGGCAGGAACGGGTGGAAAGCTAGCATTACACGGGATAACCAGCTCTATCCAGTCGAATAGTCAATTTTATCTGCATTTCCGCTGGTGGAGTTTACCTGTTCAACACCCTTCAAATCCAGGTATCTATAAATCTCATGGAGCGCAAGACTTCTCACAATTTTCTGGCTGGCTTTGGATATATTTTCATCAATTTTTTTCCTGTAATCAAATTCTGTGGAATGTGTTCCCGTAAAGAACTTAAGAAATCCTTGATTCTCTAGCAAACCATGGATGTTCGTCCCTATGACCCTCCTGTTTTCACTTATAGACCCTTCGGTTTCATTATCCAGAGATAGAAGTGGTTTCACATTCCCAGTTATAATTTTCCCATAGTGGATTTCATAACCTTCAAATTCTCCTTCTATTCCTGATGTTTCGGAAATGAATCTTCCTTTGGCAGCTCCGGTCTTCTTTTCCTTCTCATAAATAGTGTTAATATCCAGAAATCCGAGAGCTTTGACGGGAACATTCCCGTAATCCTGGTTTCCGGCAAAATCTATGTTTTTTCCAAGCATCTGGTAACCGCCACATATGCCTAAAATCATTGTGCCGCGAGTATGGGCGCGTTTTAGATAATAAGTAATGCCCTCATCGTGCAGATATTCCAAATCCCTGTCCACACGCTTGGAGCCAGGGAGTAAAATGGCTTCAGCATTCTCCAGCATTTCCTTATTTGAAGAATCTACATAGGTGAAATCTATGTTTGCTGCGGCCAGTGGGTCAATTTCACTGTAGTTTTCCATGTGCGGGTATTTGATCACAGCGATCCTTGTGCCGACCAAGTGTTCTGAAGGATCATAATTTAATGAATCCTCACCCGGCAAATCAAGCTTCCCAATATACGGCACGACACCGATAACCTTCTTTCCGGTAAGTTTCTCGATGCTCTCAATCCCGCTTCCGAGCAGCCCTGCATCCCCCCTCATTTTGTTGATTATGAGCCAGCGCAGCAGATCACTATTTTTCATAAGCTCGACTGTGCCGTAGAGAGAGGCAAAAACTCCACCAGTGTCTATATCCCCAACCAGTATTGCAGGCGTGCCCCATATTTCTGACACGACAGTGTTAGCAAAATCCCTGCCAAATAGATTTATCTCAGCAGGAGAACCGGCCCCTTCTGCTACCACTATGTCGTAATTGTCAAACAGAAATTCCAGGTCCTCCCTGATTATTCCCATGGCCTCCCTAGCCATGAATTCATGATATTCAGATACAGTGTGTACTCCCATGCTTTTGCCGTTAAATATCACCTGGCTCTTCCCGTTGCCTTCGGGTTTCAGCAGAAAAGGGTTCATATGGTAATCCGGAGGTGCCCTGGCCGCCACTGACTGCAGCCATATAGACCTGGATATTTCCCTGCCGTCACGCAGAGCTATGGAATTCAACGACATGTTAACCGATTTGAATGGAGCAACCCTGTAACCCAAATCGGAAAAGTGCCTGCACAAAGCCATGGTGATAGTAGTCTTTCCAGAATTAGAGGAGGTTCCAAGCACCTGTATGAGTGGTTTTTTGCCGTATTCCATTGAGGAACTTAATCTCCCAGTAAATAAAAGTCATTTGGATTTGCTTGCTGACAATCCGGATTCATTAGAATACACGGAACCAAGGCTTATATGTTGGTGCTTCTTGAAAGTGTCAATGCAAGAAAAGGTTCATGATAATGGACAAATGATTGTCAACTCAAAAGATCATTACTTACTCAGGTTTTGGAAGCCACTGAGGAAATATAGCAGTGCCCCGTTCAACGGGGGAGTGGGCTTTGCCTCAAGATATATAAATAGGCACGTGCCGCTGGATTATAACCATGAACCTGAGCTTGAAATTAAAGAATTTCTTAAAGCGAATAGGTATCCAGCCAAGGGAACAACAGTCACATTAACATCCTGCGAAACTGGCAAAGCTTCCCACAGCCTTCTCAACCAGGATTCCTTTTTTGTCCATATCTCCGTTACAGCGGGGAAAGAGAATGCCCTTGCCATCGGAAGTGATGGTGCTTTTGCTGCAGGGACCGTCAACATTGCAGTTGTAACAAACGCTACAATGGATGACTCCGCTTCACTGAACTTATATCAGAGCATAGCTGAAGCCAAATGCCAGGCTTTCAATGATTCAGGGGTGAGAGATAGGGTGGCAGGAGTAAATGCACCGGGGACTTCAACAGACAGCGTTTCTATTTTTGTAGGCAACGAAGGAGAAAGCTTCACCTATGGTGGCAGACTCTCAAAAATTGGAAAATTGGCATCTGTAGAAGTTTATCATATGGTTCTCAAGCAGATTCAGAGTAGTTGCCTCTGATGGTTAATTGGGTGTCTTATCACAGAGAGCAAGACTAGAAGCTTAAATTGATACAACATTTATGGAAAGGAGGAGGCAATCGGGTTGCACGAATCAAATCAGGCCGTTCATGGTGGGAAAGTCTGGTGGCTTTCAAGGAAGTATGGCATTCCAGTCAGCAGTATTATGGATTTCAGCGCAAACATCAATGATTTCCTGCCGGAAATAAATATATCGAGTATAGCCACTGCAGACAATATACACAATTATCCGGATACGGAACAGGAAGATTATATTGGAAGACTTTCAGAATATGCCGGGGTAAACAAAGAGTCCATATTCCTAGGGCCCGGGCTGACCTATTTCATTTATCGTATCGCGGAGAAATATCGCGGCAGCAAGGTTCTTCTGTTCGAACCTACATTTTCAGAGTACAGGCGGGCTTTTTTTGTAAATGGCTGCACAATTCAGTCAGTCTCTTCCAACAAAATCGAAGAGCACCTGGACACAATATCACGGGGCGAGTTTTCACTAGTAATGGCAACGAGGCCGGACAACCCTGTTGGCAATGCAATGGACAGAAACAGACTTAATGCATTGGCTGACGCCTGCAAAAAAGGATCAGCCATTCTCTTCCTGGATGAGGCCTTCATTGATTTTATGGGGCATGAAGAAGTGGAGGAATCAGGAAAAATGATTAACCAGTACAGCAATCTAATTCTGGGTAGATCACTGACAAAAATTCTTTCCATACCCTCCCTTCGTTTGGGGTATATAATTTCTGCACCAGGTTTTATACAGGAACTGAAGGATCGCCTCGAACCCTGGGCTGTAAGCCAAATTTCACTGGCGTTCCTTTCCGGAGTTGATTTTGGTGTTCTGGATGATGTAGCTCTGGTAATACGGGAAGAAAGGAATCATTTGATTGAGCAACTGGATAAGCTTGGGCTAAAGTTGATCGGATCACCCACTGCGAATTTTGCAACGTTCAAACTTCCCGAAGGTGTGAATCCCAATGAACTCGAGCTGTTCTGTTTTTCAAGAAAAATACTAATAAGAAAACTGGGGGATCATGTGGACTTTGGCGATAACTATATCCGGATTGCAGTAAAAAGGAGAGAACTGTCGCAGAAGCTCATTGAGGCAATCAGTGAATTTTTGCCTGCAAATAAAAAGGTTTCCATCAGCGGTGAATGATTCCCGTTGAGCTTCTATCCTGAATGGGTTTTTAATTTTCCTATACTCCCGTTGGTGATACTATGGATTTCGGTAGCCATAGACCTTGCATTTGGTGATCCCACCAACAGATACCATCCAGTCAGATGGCTTGGAAATTTCATAAGCTTTTTCTCACCTTTTTTCCGAAAATTATCCAATAATGCAGTTTCTGGATTCCTGTTCCTTTTATTCGTTTTGGCAGTGTTTACCACTGCAGTATTTCTAATACAGCGATTTGCCGCTCTTCAGATTATTCTGTATATCATGCTTTCTGCACTTATGTTGAAATATACATTTGCCCTGAAGTCAATGCCAGGTCACATCAGGCCCATTTTGGAAAGCTTAAGGAACGGTGAGATTGACAAGGCAAGGTTGCAATTATCCATGGTAGTCAGGAGGCCAACTTCAAACCTTGACGTGCCACACATACTGGGTGCTTGCATAGAAACTCTTTCAGAGGGATTTGTTGACGGTTTTGGGGCGGTGGTGCTTTACTATGGCATATTTGGGATCCTGGGTTCTGTGGCGGCAAGGGTGATAAATACGCTTGACTCCATGATTGGATACAGGGATGAACTGAACATACAATTTGGAAAAGCTTCTGCATGGGCTGACACCATTTTGAATTTCATTCCCGCAAGGCTTTCAGCTATTCCTTTCATCCTTGGTGCACGACTGATGGGCAATAAGGTAGCTTTTTCAGCTATCAGGAGAGAAGCATCTTTAACCGAGAGTAGAAATGCAGGCTGGCCAATGGGTACCATTGCACTGGCACTTGATGTAAAACTTGAGAAAATCAACCATTACTGTCTAAACTCTTCAGGCCATGAGCCAGATTTCTTGTCGGTTCAGCGTGCAATCAGGCTCTTCTATCTGGCCGATATTGTGTTTCTCCTGATGGCTACTGCAGAAATATTATGCTTAACTTTGATTTAACCAATATATGCCAGTTAAATCCACCAATGCATCCATAATGTCCCTTATTAAGGAAACCAGCACCAGTGATATGATTTTCAACCTGATATGCGGAACTACGGAAATATCAAAAATAGGGGGTATTTCTGCAGCAGGCAGCAATCCTGAAATAACTCTTTTGACTCCCACCCTGGATTCGGAAATTATTGCGAGAGGCAAATGCTTGAGCCTCCCGATTCCGCCTATGACACCGGAAGGAATCCCGACTCCAGCCCTCATAACCCGGGCTTCACTTACGACCCTTGGAATCGAATCTGTCATAGTGGATGCAGGGTTCAAAGAGCCGCCAAGAGTGCCTTATTTTCATTCTGGAATAGTTACATCAAGGGACCCATCGAAAGATGCAGCCCTTCCCAATTACAGGGTGGCATTCGATGCCGGGAGATACATAGGAAAAGTCCTGGGAAAAAGATATGGGCTTGTTGCATTGGGGGAAAGCATTCCGGGTGGCACAACAACTTCCTATCTGGTGCTCAGATCATTGGGTCTGAACCTGCAGACAAGCAGCAGTATGCCATCAGATCCAAGAAACATGAAGGAGGAACTGTGGGAAAATGTGGTAAGGCGTGCTGATCCGGATAACTTGAATGTGGAAGAAAAGATTAGGGAATATGGTGATTATGTTCAGGCCACGACTCTGGGGATTCTAAGTGCCCTGGAAAATACACCAGCACTCCTTTTTGGGGGAACCCAGATGGCAACCATATTCCATTTATCTAATTTGCTTGGCCAGAAAGTGGATAAATACCTCTGCACCACATCCTGGGTATATAACCACAGAAAGGAAACGATTGATTTCCTGGTTCCTGAAAAACAAAGGCTTGTAATATCGGAAATGACCTTCAGCGAAAGCGCGCATGAAGGCCTTAGAATGTATAATCTAGGGCATGTCAGGGAGGGGGCTGGCATGGGTGGCAGCTTTATGCTGGCAGCCCTTAAATTGGGGAGCGAGAATAGGGTTTATTCAGAAATTGACAAGCTGTACGGGTCTTTTGCGTGAGCACCGGATTGCAATTTGAACGCATTGATTTTCCAGGAAATGGGCCATCGCCATGAGAACATTCAGGTCAATCTCAGCAGCAGGCTGGCCAGTGATGGTAATGCTGGGACATAAAGACTCAGCAGTGCCATTAAGATAACCGCAGCCAGTCGTGTCACCTCGCCATTCAATGCCAGTAAATCACCATTTATTCCGTTGAATAAGGAATAAAACTTCCGTCTAGCCAGATAGGTTATGATAACAGCCGCAGGCAACAAGGCTACGGAAACTGGATATAATGTCGCAGCAATGATGAGGAAAATGAGAATATTAATTAAAAACGCTCTCCCGCCGCTTATGGACATAAGTGAGGCGAAGTGATGTGCAAGGCCCTCATTGATAGTTCTTGCACCGTTTAGCATTAGCAGGTAAGATACTTTTGAGATTATTTCAGAAAAGAGTATGGCTAGGAATCCCTGGAAAGGTGTAAAAACTGACAAAAATGCAATCAATGGAATGTAAATGATCATTGCCAGCCCAAATGCTCCTGCGCCGGTGAACCGATCCTTAAGAACAGCTGCCCTCCTTTCAGGAGAACCTCTCACCATCAGGGCATCTCCAGAATCCATTACTCCGTCCAGATGCGTGAAACCTGTGATCAGAAGGATTACAGAAACGGACACGGCCGCTGCAACAAGGCCCGGAAATATTATTCTCACAATGTAAAAAACCAGGCCGGATATGGAACCTATGATGGCTCCAGTCAAAGCAAAATAATTAAGGATCCTCTTGGACATATCATTTGATTGTCCAGCCGGCAGGATGGTGAAAAATGATAGGGCTTCCGATAAACCTGACATTTCAGAGCCATTTGTTATGCTCATCCATAGTTTAACCTTATGTTCTCCAACTGATTCCATCATCCCAAAACAGCATTGGCCTGGAAGGCTTAATGGGAAAGAACTAATTGATGGTGGCAATCAGCCTTATGAATGCCTGAAGAACTGCGAAACTCCATTCTTGCACCAATCATGCAATCATTCACATCGATTGGGCCCATGCTGGACACTGTAGCAATTTTTTCTGTCATAGCCATTTATTCAGGAGTGGCCCTGCCTATAGTTGTGCTAATGACATTTCTGCTTGGCTACTCTACAATGAATACATTATACAGGTTATCCAGCCGTTTTGTAACCAATGGAGGATACTATGCTTATGCCGGGTTGGTGTTGGGAAAAGATGCTGGCATCTTTGTGGGTTTTGTGTATCTTGCATATGCTATGATGGTTCTGCCTGACATTTCTCTCTTCATTGGGAATTTTGCAATTGCTGTTCTTGGCGGAGGACTTGTTTCACCATTGTTCGAATTTGGAGTATCACTGGGCTTCACCTTATTGATCATAGCGGCTGTCTCCCGCGGCCTCAAGCTCACACTCAGCTACACCATAATTGCAGGAATTCTCGAATTCCTGGTCCTTGGATTGTCCACAGGTCTGTTTTTTTCACATTCGGCAGCAGGATTTCCCGTATTTGCGGGATCATTCAACAATCCAGATTCAATCTGGCTCGGATTGATTTTCGGAATAGTTGCATTTTCAGGCAGCGGTTCATCCATATTCTTTTCAAATAATGTTAAAAAGCCTCTCAAGAACATACCCCGGGGCATGATTCTCGCATATACTATCTCTGGGATCATAATGATCCTTGCCTCACTTTCACTGGTGTTTTTCCTTGGGAGCAGCAATCTGGCCAGGTATTCTGCAGATCCGTATTTCCTGATGGAGTACATCCGGTTACACCTGGGAAGTCTATTTTTTGTTATATTCGCAGTGTTTGCGATGATCAGTGCTGCCAATCTGAGCATTTCCTATCTGAATGCCCTTAAGAACGGTTTTGCAAGAATGCTTTCAGAGGGTCTCCTTGGCTCCTGGGCAAGAAATAGGCTGAATGAAAGGCATCTGCTTCTCTTTGTTCTGATCCTTGCTTTATCAGTAGAGTTGCTTTCCTATTTTACCAACAACTTTTTCTACGCTTTCGCAGCACTCGCTGGTGCCGTCGGCCTCGCTTACATGACAGTGCACATAATAACCAACGTAGTTTTAATGAAAGTTCAGAAAACCACTGGCGGCTTATCTAAGATGTTGCTGCCGGTTATTTCATCGGCCATCCTGCTGGTTTCATTCTACTACGCGGCAATCGATCCAAGTTTCAGCTTACTGTGGACCAATGTCTTATTTCTGGTGCTGATCTCCGTTGCCACTGTGGCCACAATTGCAATTAGGCTCAGTCCTGGCCACTATAAGTCCATAGTTATCATTGCCTCACAGGAGAATGCGGAATGATGGGCAAACTTAGTAGATGAAACAATCCAGTCGGGGTTCCACAGGGCTACCCAAATACACATAAGTGAAACCCAAATACATGGCATATCAGTGGGTATTCAGATGGCAGAACAGGCTTCTGTTGGCGTAAAGACTCTCATCATGGCAGGCGGAAAAGGAACTAGGATCGGGAATCCGCTTAAGTTCCTCCTGCCTATATCAGGGCGGCCCATTATTGACCTGCTGTGCCACCAGGTCGGTTCATTTTCCAGTGGCATGCTGTTCTGCACCTCCCCATCTTCCTCTGGGCCTCTGAAGGATAAATTAGGCCTGATGAGTTCAGATATAATTGAAACCTCAGGGAATAACTATGTCCTGGATCTGGCCATGGCCCTGGGTTCAATAGGTGAACCACCTGTCCTGGTTATTCCAGCCGACACGGTTATTCTTGATGTAAACGAGCTCCAAAGCTTTGTGCTGGCCCACGGCGGCAATGGTGGCGGTGTGGTGGAACTGCTCAACCAGGGAAAACACACTGGAATATCTATTTATAATCAGATACCCAAGGGAATGGAACCTCTGCCTTATTCCGAGGTAGGCTCCTCCGGGGAATGGATGGTCAACATAAACACAGAAGCAGATTACAGGAGGTCAATTCTTCTTAAGGAAAAAAAGCCTTCTTGAATGCAAAAACACCATTCCGATTGCTTCAACGGGGGAGGCTGTAGAATATATTTCCATCCGGTGATTGAATTTCACTGAACGCCACATCGAAGGTTCTGCTCAAGTTCCCTGCAGTCATGGCCTTTCCAACCTGGCCTGCTGCCACAATCCGCCCCGAGCGAAGCATTATTATTTCATCACAAAGCCTGTTGATTGCATTTAACTCGTGCATAACAAGAATTATGGTTTTTCCTTCCTTTTTCAACTTCTCAATAAGCATGTGCACATAATGTTGGTTGTCTATGTCAAGAAAGGTAGTCGGCTCATCGAACAGCAATATTTCAGCGTTCTGATAGAGGCTTGCTGCAATGGTCACCAGCCGTCTTTGTCCACCACTAAGCCTGTTGAAATCATGATTTAGGAGATTGCCGACACCAAGGTTTTCCAGATACTGTTTGCATAGCTCCTCATTGGATTCACCCCGTGCATATGAAGAAACTTCCATAACATCCTTCACTGTAAAATTGAGCGGGTTGTATATCTCCTGTTGGAGAAATGACATTTTCCTGGCAAAGGACAGTGCATCATAACCTTTAATTCCTTTCCCCTCAACTCTAATCTGTCCTGATACCGGTTTGACGTCTCCGTGGATCAGCTTCAGGATCGTTGATTTCCCTGATCCATTCTTGCCGATAATGCCGGTCACAGAGCCCGGCTTAATTCTGATATTAATATCCTTGAGTTCAAATTCTCCACTTTTATATTGAACATCGATGAGGTCAACTTTACAGCCTTCCATTGGCCATCCTCCTCATCATGTAGAGGAAAAAGGGCACCCCAATAATACCCGTAACTATGCCGATTGGTATTACAACCCCATTAACCACAGATCTTGCTATATCGTCAGCCAGAAGCAGGAAAATGGCCCCGAGCAAACCTGAGGCGGGTATTACATACTTGTTTGATCCACCAAAAATAATTCTGGAAACGTGTGGCATCAATAGCCCGACAAACCCTATGAGGCCGCTGATTGAGACTGCTGCGGAAACGCTTAGGGTAACAAGGGTTATGGAGAGTGCTTTGGTCCTCTCAACATTCACGCCAACGCTCCTGGCATGCGTTTCACCCAACTGCATGGCATTCAATTCCCTGTACATCCCATTCAATACAATTGAGCTGATCGAGATGATGCCGAGAACTGGGAAGAAGGAACTCCAGGTAATGGCCTGAAGAGACCCCATGAGCCAGAAAAATGCTTCCCCCTGCAAATTAATGTTTGAAAAGAGGAGCAGGGCAACAATGGATGAAAAAAAGAAGGAAATAGTTATGCCTGTAAGGAGGAGGTAAGTTGGGCTGGCATGGCCCTGCTTTATGGAAAAGATATAAATTAGGCCTACAGCGAAAAGAGAAAAGACAAAGGAAAAGATCTGCAATGTGTAGAGCCCAAAAATTGTTATGCCCAGCACAATGGACATAACAGCACCCAGTGAGGCACCTCCGGATATGCCAATGATGTATGGTTCCGTGATTGGGTTCCTGAATATGCTCTGGACAGTTGCCCCTCCAATCCCAAGTGAAACTCCCACAGCTAATCCGCCCAGAACTTCTGGTTCCCTGAGAAAGACAATTATCTCATAAGCGGCAATGGTTTCATGAGTATAGGCAACATTAGGCAGAAATGGAATCTGGTTCCAGTAGATCTGCAGCACTTCATAAGGCGAAATCCTGACCGAACCCATAAATGTGGAGAATATAACAACCGCCACCAGGAGAAATAGTAGCAGGAGAAGGCCGGCAGCCTTCGGCCTTCTATTGCCGGTCAGGTGAAGGCGAGTTGTTTTCTCCGTCAACATGGTTTTATCCTATAACGATGGGATCAGGGGGATATTGCAGTTCAATTGGAAAGGCAGGCAGCTGAACTGTTTTGTTGTATGCCATATATATGAGCCACTGGATTGCGTAGATATCCCTGAAATTAGGTTCATCGAATATGCTGTTGCTGGGTATGGTGAAGGTCCTGTTATCCTTTACGGCCGGTGTATCATTGAAGGGCGGGATACTCAATGAACTGTCGTTCACATAATTATTTAGGAACAGAATATTGGGGCTTGCATTAAGGATTTCACCGGAAGATATGGTATAAAATCCGGACTGGAAAGGAGAAGCGATGTTCCTGATATGCGCATACTGGAAATATTGATTTATGAAAGTATTGTTGCCAGTTGTCCAGAAACCTCCGTATGAGCTCATATAATACATTCCTGACATCTCACCTGATGATGAAGCAGATGCAGCACTGCTATTAAGTGCTGAAAGGGATTCATTCATCCACGTGTTCAGTTTTGAAGCATTGTTCAAATGGCCTGTTATTTTCCCAAGCAGAGTGTTCTGTTTCTCCACCTGGTTGAAATTGGAACCCGATCCTGAATTTAGGAATATGTAGCTTATCCCGGCATTGAGCAGATCTGAAATTTGTCCTCCAGAGTAGTTGGAGAAAGAGATGACTGCCTGAGGGCTGAGATTGTAGATGGCCTCCAGATCCATACTTGGGTAATCTGAGACATTTGGGAGGTTGTTTGTGCTGTTCGGGGGATAGGAATCGTATGCATTACCACCAACCAGCGATGAATAAGCTCCAATGGCATATAAGGTGGCTGTGGCAGCTGGGTCGAGGGAAACTATTCTGTCTAAAGGTATGGTGCTGTTGTATCCTGTGCTTACCGTAATCACTGTGCCTTTTTGTTTACCTATCGGATTAAAATGGTAAATGGCAGCCGCTGAACCTATCACCACTACGGCTATCAACACAGCTACTGTTATTTTTGTTGCATCTTTCATTTGTTATCATCCTCCATATTGAAGTACACTTAAGTTTTGTGAAGTACACTTCATAATTAAATCTTATCTTACTGTTCGGGGTTATGCTAACATTGCAGAGTTTGCCCATCCAGACGAGTACTTCGGGAAAATTTTTATTAAAGCTCAAATTCAAAGCATAATGAAAATCTTAGGTGTGACAGCCCCTATGACCGGTTCCGGGAAGACCACGGTAACTTTGGCGCTTCTAAGTAAGCTGGAAAATTCTATTTCATTCAAGATTGGGCCGGATTATATTGATGGCCAGTTGCACAGGATGGTTTCGGGCAGACCAACTGTCAGCATAGACCGGTGGCTTCAAGGCAATGATTACAGGAACATTATAGGGAGATACGGTGCAGGATACAGTTTCTGTGTAGTAGAGGGGGTTATGGGTCTGAAAGACTCAGGCAACCAGGCGAACCTCAGCACTTCTTATTATTTTGAGAAACTTGGAATACCATATATTCTCGTGGTGGATATTTCCAAAGTGGCTGAATCGGCATTCTACATTGCCAAAGGCTTCATGGGCAAACATTGCATTGGGGTGATTTTAAACAACTACCACTCCGAAAGCCACAGGGCTTCAGTGGAGAGAGAATTCCTGAAGCATGGGACAAAGATTATCGGGTCGATCCCATACAACCCCAGGAATACATTACCTGAAAGACATCTGGGAATAAGCCTTGATGTGAATAATGAAAACATAAGGAGGATCGCCAGTGACGTGGGAAGTTACCTGGACATGAATTTTGTGGATGAGATGCCTCAATACCCTGAATCTAAACCCTTGGTTCATCAAAGCTTTGGCGGGAAGAAGCTGAATATTTACATCGCAAAGGATGAGGCTTTTAATTTCTATTATGAAACAAGCCTTTCTGCACTTGAGGCAATGGGAGAACTGCATTATTTTTCTCCCCTGAAAAATGAGGCTCCAGAGAATCCCGATTTAATTTACTTCGGTGGAGGTTATCCGGAACTTTATGCCAAGGAACTGTCCTCTGCCACCAGGAGTCGGGCCGCCACAACGGAATATTCGGAACAGGGAGTGCCCATAATAGCTGAATGTGGGGGATTGATGTATCTTGAAAGCAGCATTGAAACCTCTGACGGCAAATATCCCCTGGCCGGAGTATTCCCGGGAACTGTGAAGCAAAATGGAAAATTGACTCTGAGTTACACTAAACTAGCAGCAAAATCTGATTCCATTCTCTTTAAAAAGGGTGACACCGTTTATGGGCACGAATTCCATTACAGTTCAATCGATGACCCCAGCCATAAGGTTCTTTCTAACATTATTGGAAAGGGGATCTCGGGCGAGGATGGTTTGCAGAGGGGGAATACCTTCGGGTCATATTCCCACTTCGATTTCAGCCGTTATTATAAGAGACTTTACAAGAGCTTATCTTCGACTTAGGAAGGTAGGAGCTGCAAACCTTGTCAATTCCCATAGAGGAGAATCAGCAAACCTTAATTATGGGTTTATAATTCAACGCTATCCAGTTCGGGGAGCCCCATATGGCTGAGAGGACTCACAGTGAGTCGACCCTTGGAACCTGATCCAGGTAATGCTGGCGGAGGGAAGAGATGAAAGAATATTCTTCGTGTAACACAAAAGAAATTGCCTTGCCATTGGTTTATGATATTGTTCTCAGGGGGCCGGACAGGCAATGAGGAGTTCGAGAACATCCCTTTTAATGTCCACTTTCAGTGGAATGTTCCTGTGGGGTATTCTGGCTTCCATTGCCCCACTCTCCCAATCATGGCCATTTACTGCCAACATATCTGGCTTCTACACAGTCCTTCTGGTTCTCACTGGCCCTATTCTGGCCCTGTTGGGAAACGTGTCCATGGGGTTTGTGTCAGACTGGATAGGAAGAAAGAAGGTTTTCATCCTCACCATGGCCCTTTACATAGTGGGGATTGCAATAATCTCCTTCTCCTTCAGTGTAGTAACTCTCCTGGCAGGGATTGCCCTGTCGGAATTTGGAATAGCTGGGGAGGAAATCCCGACAATTGCCCTTCTTGCTGAGGATACGCCAAGGAAGAAGATGAGCTCCCTGATCACAAATGGAATGAATTTCAGCAATGTGGGAGGGACGTTCATTGCAGGCATGCTCATCCTTGTCAACGTAAGCAACTCATCACTTTTGTTTCAGAGATTGGCGATACTGATCCCATCGATCTTCCTGATCGGTATCATGGTTTATGCAAGGATGAGCCTTCCAGAATCCTACAGGTGGCTTGACTCCAGGGGCAGGAAAGAGGAAGCTGAGAAAGAGGTTTCTGACCTGGGTCTTGAAACGGACTTTCAAGGTGAGAGCCCGGCACGGAAAATTAGCCCCGGTTTAAGCTACCTGGTCCTGACATTCCTCGCCCTATCGCAGTATCTGACTTTTGGCCTTATGGTTTACATTGTCCCTTATTACGAATTCAGGTCTGACGTAGTTGACATACTGGTTTTCTTCGGCCTGCTTGGCTCTTCCATAGCTGGCCCCATTGCTGCAAGGCTTATATCAAGAGGAAGGAAGAACTACTCTGTCTTTGCCTATGCGGGGGGATTCCTTACAGTCCTTGCCATACTAATGGTTGTAAATGACCTGCAAAACCTGCTTGTATTTGTGCCACTTCTCTTCCTGAATATGGCATTCAGTGAATTTGCCTGGGCTTCACGCACCACGCTTGAACCCGAACTTTTTTCCACAAGAAACAGGGGAAAGGCCATCGGACTGGTAAGATTGGTACCCATGGCTGCTTATCCGGTAACCATTTACCTCTTCGCTAACTTTTCGCTGCAGCAGCAGATACTGAGCAATGTTGTTTTATGGGGAATTGGCCTTATTGGCGCTATTATCTGGTTCCTCGCCGGAATTGAAACAAAGAACCTCGACCTCGATTTTCAGGTCAAGAAAGCGTAGTTAACCGGTCATTCCTCTGGGCCCTTTAACATTTTTTCTATATTTTTTATGCCTTTAGCCACGAATTCAGGTGAACTTGTTACAACTCCATAGTGCAGATCCCGGTATCCTTCAAGCCTTAGGTACAGCTTTGCCCTTTCCATAAAATCTGCCGGGTCATTGTTTTTTAAGTAGAATCCCAGCACTTCCCTGGCATAATGTCCCCCATAGTCATATATCAGTTCAGTGAAGTCCAGTGCAGGGTCACCTATGCAACTGTCTGCCCAGTCCAGTATGCCATTGATTTCTTTTCTGTCTTCGTCATAAATAATATTCCAACCGCCAAAATCACCATGGATAAACTTCTGTTGAAAATCACAGTGAGTAATTCTTTCAATGGTTTCTGCCAACAGAGACCGGGCGTTAAACAGGCCCTCATCATGAAAAACCTTTTGGAGTGCCGCATCGAATTTCTTTCCAACCCTTAAATAAGCCTCGCTCCACGTCTCATTTTCGAATCTGGCAAGAATTTCTGTCACAGGTTGCGATTCAATGCTGTGTATTGAAGATAGTATTCCTGCCAGTTGCTTCTGTATTGAACTGTAGAGTTTCCTGTCACTGATTTTTGTTGGGTCAATATGGCTTTCGCCGCCAGAAAGAGACATTGTAGTCATCATCTTGCCCTTGATTAGATTGTATGCAAATCCACAAATGTCGCCGACTTTAGCATTAGACACATACTTTGGCAATTGCACTGGCAAATGCTTTCTCAATGATTCAGCCAGAGCCATCTCCTTCTCAATACCCTCAATTGCACTCCTGGTTTTTGGTATCTTGATGACAAACTTCTGGTTTAAAATATAAACATGGCTGTTCCAGCCCACTGATATTTGTGTGAGTTCAGCAATCTCTTCCCCCGGGAAGAGGGTATGAATCAGTTCAATGGTTTCAGAGTCTACAGGCACAGGTGTCATGGTATGCTGTTTTTGGTTTAAAGCAACCATGTTTCAAAGTCCTGGCAGCGACTCCAGAAAATTTTCCTTTGAAAATCTTTTATAGCAAGATACCTATTTCAAGAAGCCGGACTTGGCCGGGGAGTTAGGCGCTCCCTGTTACCCGAAGTCTATATGCGGGGGTGACGGCCTGTTGAGGTCAACCAGACTTCTGTCAGGCCCTGTGGAATCAGTGACGTTCTGTCCCTTCAGATCGAAGGTTTACGAGGTCAGGATCGAAGGAACCTGTTCTCATAATCTACCAGGAGAAACCGTCAGGACCGGAAGGGAGCATCGGTATCCTGGACTCTTGATGCCGAAGGGGTGCGGGATAGAGAGGAAGCAGGGGGACCCTGGCAGGACATCTGGCCCGATTCAGGCAAGTCCGGCGTTTAAATTCGAGTTTGGCGGCCAAGCTATGAAGACCAGGGAATACAAAATTATTCAGGACCCCGTAAATGGCCCTGTAAAACTGCCTGCGGACATGCAGAAAGTGATTGACTCACCAGAATTCCAGAGGCTTAGGTACATCCGTGCACTTGGACTGTGCAATCTTGTTTTTCCCGGTGCAAACCACAGCAGGTTTGAACACTCCCTTGGCACCATGCACCTTGCCACACTTTTTTCAGAAGCACTTTCTATCGAAGATAAGGATCTGGCAGCTGTTTCTGCACTTCTCCACGACGTTGGGCACCCCCCTCTGAGCCACAGCAATGAAGACATCTTCCAGAAAATGACAGGGCATGACCATCTTCAGGCTGGCCTTTCCATTATTGAGGGAAAGGGAGAGTTTTCGGGGAGTTCGCTGCCGGGAGTGCTGGAATCCATTGGAATTGATCCAAAGGATGTTGCTTCTGTCCTTCTTGGCAAGAGAAAGGACCTCAGGGTTCTTTCCAGGCTTATCAGTGGGCCGATGGATGTTGATGAACTTGACTACATGAGGCGTGACTCGCTGTATTGCGGTGTACAGATTGGCAACGTGGACCACAGGCGAATCCTGAACGTTGCACTTGTCCACGACAACGACATCATGGTGGAGGAAAAAGGCCTTGGAACAATAGAGTCTGTACTCATTGCAAGGATTCTCATGTACGGAACAGTATATTTTCACAAGACTTCCAGAATTGCCCAGACTATGACAGGCTATGTAATCAGGGAGAACATGGAACAGTTCCCGCATCCATTCCAGATGGACGACAACGACCTGTTCCAGATACTGAAAGGCCTGAAGAACAACAGGATTGCCCAGTCTCTATTGAAGCGTGAGCTTTTCAAGCCCGTCTTCAAACTGCCATACAAACCTGAGCTTGCGGTTAACATAAAGGAAGCCCTGGAGAAGGAAAGTAGTCTCGGGGAATATGACTATATTGTCGACATCATACCGCCACTGGAATTCTCTGGCCCAGGGAGGATAAAATCTGATCTCAGCGTGCTTACACCTAATGGCACCATGAACATAACAGATGTTTCACCTCTGGTCCGCGCGCTCCGTGAAACACTAGAAAACAGGACGATTGTTGTTTCAGCACCATTATGGGCCAATGAAGGGGTCAAGAAAACAGTGGAAAAGGCAATTGCCTAATCGTGCAGTTTCTTCACCATTCTGTAGGCGCCTCTGGAACCCCTGAAAACCTGAGTATAATATGATGGCAGGTGTGTGACAGCGACATAGCCATGCTTCCTGTAGAAATTAATGGCTTCTTCATACATGTCTCTAACCTCAAGCACAGAATACTGGAATGAACGTTTGAGCATCCCTTCCTCAATGAGCCTGATCAATTTTGATCCTAATCCGCCCCGGTGCAGGTCAGGATCCACCGCAATGCTCTCAATGTCCGCAGACTTTTCGTCTAGGGGCAGTGCGATCACATATCCTATAACTTTCCCGTTTTCTTCAGCTATGAAGTTGAAAGAACCCTTTGTGTTGAAAATCTTCCTCAACATTGACCTGGTGTACGGTCCGACGGGGAATGCCCTCTTCTCAAGCTCAACTATAGAATCAAGGTCCCTGGGCTCATATTCTCGGAAGATCAATTATAGGTATATTTTTCATAAGATAATAATTATCTATTCTAAAATCCGGTACCTCTTATGATCTTATTCCTTCCAAAATCCACAGTTCATCGTTTTTGCTTAGAAATGGATAACATTTATACAATAACCTGACATAAACTGAAGAGCCGAAAATGATCCGAGTGATGGCAACTGGAGTTTTTGACATACTGCACATGGGGCATATCCATTACCTCAGCGAGTCTAAGAAACTGGGAGATGAACTTCTCGTTGTAGTGGCAAGGGACAGTACTGCCCACAGGAATGGCAAGAACCCATTATTTGATGAAAATTCAAGGCTGGACCTGGTCAAGGAACTAAAGCAGGTGGATCGTGCCATACTTGGCCATGAAGGTGATATTTTCAGGACCGTCCTTGAAAACAAACCTGACATAATCACTCTGGGGTATGACCAGAGATTTGATGCTGAAAAAATTCAGGACAAATGCCGCGAGCTCGGCCTTGACACAAAAGTTGTAAGAATATCAAAATATGACGGCAAGAGGTTCCAGAGCAGTTCGGAAGTCAGGCAGAAGCTCTATGAACTAATAGAAAGCCAGATTTGATCTCTACGCTTCTGGAAAGATTATAATCAACCTTTCCTGATTAACCATTGATAATAATGAAGGTCTCAGACTCAGTTACAAGAATCGATGGCACCATGGCCCATTCATACTCTGTGGAACACGAAGGCCTGGTAATCCTAGTAGACGCCGGCATGAAATCGTCAGGTAAGAAAATCGTTGATTATTACCAGCAGTCTGGGAAAAAACCTGACATTGTACTCATAACCCATTACCATCCGGATCACGTTGGGGGGCTTGGCATTCTCAAAGGGAAATATTCTCCAAAAATCTATGCCCCGCGCGATGAAATTCAGGTCATAGAAGGAAAGAACAAACCTGTTCAGCCTAAGGGCTTTCTGCCAAAGCTTGTTTCTGTCCTTGGCAAGACTGATGCTGTTTCTGGTTTGATTCCGGCGGATGAATTTTCATTACCGTGGATGAAAGTGGTTCCAACCGAAGGACACACTCCCGGAAGCACTTCTTACCTTTTTGAACCTGAGTCCCTGCTATTTGTGGGAGATGCCGTAACTGTCAAGGGGACGGAAACCACAGTAAATAGGCAATTCTCGCTGGACATTGAAAAAGCTGAGGAATCAAGAAAGAGAATAATTTCAATGTCAGGAATTACAATATTGCCTGGTCATGGGGATCCACTCAAGCTCTGAGCGATTTTCTGATTTCACCAAAATTTGTGTCGACTGCAGCAAATGCATCATGCGGATGTATACTTTCCTCGCTTCTGGATTCAATGTAAATCTTTGCGCTGTCAGGAAAATCTTTGTATTTCCCCACGGCAAGGCTCGCTAACTCCCTTACGATATCCTCTACAAACTTTGGGTTTTTGTGGGCGTTATAAACAAGATTTCCCTCATCAATCCTTTTCAGAAGGGAATAAAGTGAGCCACCAAGCACTTTTTCAGCAAGCTCTATGAGTTCGTCTGCTTCTACGTTACCATTCTCCGGAATCTCTACCTTGAATGTCACAAGGTTCCTCTGGTTGTGTGAAATGGACGGTATTCTGGAGAGAAGTTCCTCATTTCCTGGAAAATCCCTTGAAATCAATGCCCTGGTGGTCTCCATTGCACAGGGGCATGCATTCATGCCCTGCACCACCACTCCAACTATGGTCTCTTTTTTTGTTCCTTCCCTTATGTGTGTCTCTCCCAGAATCTTATAATTCACAATAATTGGTGAATTATTCGGGCCCCTCTTCTCCACAAGATAGTCCGCGGAGACAGAAACATCACAGGAGGATGAATAGTTAAGTTTTTCAAGAGTTCGTTCAGCAATCTCGGCACTCAGGTCCTCAATGCTTGGAACGACTTTCCTTGCAAGTATTATTTCGTTAATGGCCTCAATCTTTCTTGAGAAATCGGCCCCTTTCCTTGTGGAAGGAAGATCCACAAAAATATCAATCAACGTAAGCAGATCTATTTCCCGGTCTCCTCTCTTGACACGGACAGGGTACTTAATTCCCCGCACACCGACTTTGTTCACGGGAATTGTATAAGTTGGCTTGCCTGCCTGTACGTCGATAAGATCGATCAACTGTTTGTTCCTCTTCTCTTGGTTTCTTCCTCATACCTCTGCTGGATGCCGGCTTCAAGTTCCTTGTATTTTTCCTCAAGGGTTTTCTGCTGCTTCTCGAGGGTCTTGATCCTAATTTCGCTGAGTTCTTTCTGTTCTGAAAGGTCTTCCAGCAATTTCTTCTTGTCAGGAATCTGGTAGAGGATGTTACCCACACTCTTATAAACTGGAGTTTCACCTGTGACAGCTTCCAGTTCCTTGATTGTCTTGTCCAGTTCCTTTATCCTCACGTCAAGCTGGTACTTCTGGTTTGCCACCTGCTCAATCTGGCTCTCCATCTGCTGTGCCTGCCTGATCTGGTTTTGGATGTATTGGCTAAGATTCGGCTCCATTACTCAATTTCCTCCATTATATCCTTTATTACCTTGAACCATCGTGTCAGCGACCCGACAGCTGCTCTCAATGCAACTGTATCGGGCGAAGATATATAAATGTAAAAAAAGTCCGCATCCTCACTTATCCTGGCCCGTGATCTTCCCACGGTCTGTGATATATCCGGCTTGATGGCCTTCACAAAGTCTTCGTACCTGGACTTCTCAAGTCTGATGGCCACTTCAAACTTCATCCTGTGTTCAGTGCAAAACTGTTAATAAATCCAATCAGGGGGACATTCAGAGTTTCCGCTGCATTTCCAGCGAAACTTTAAAGTTCTTTGCGGCGTTAAAGCGCTCGGGCCCGTGGCCTAGTCTGGATAAGGCACCGTCCTTCTAAGTCGGTGATCGTGGGTCCGAATCCCACCGGGCCCGTCCAGCATATATTAAAGAAAATATGAGCTTTTTACTTGAGCGCCCCGGAACCCCTGTCCTGCCGGCCTATTTTCCTCCGCACTTTCAATGATGGAACGCTGCCTGGCTTTTTGCTATTACTATACAGTATTTACTTAGAAAACAACTATTTATTCCGTACCAGATTAAAATTTCAGGGGGAATTTGGTGACTGCTTATTCAGACGCTAGGATCTATGGTGGAACTGGTTCTATATTGGTTATTCTAACAGTTGTGCCTACAGTGGGATGGGTTCTGGGAATTGCAGGTTTTATCCTCATTTTGCTGGCTCTCAAAAGACTTTCATCCGAACTGGGCGACCGGCATATATTAACCAACGCAATTATTTCCGTGATCTTTGCAATAATCGCTGTTGCTGTATCAGCAATATTGGTTATAGTGATATTTCTGCACTACGTTGGCGTAAATTATCCCAATGGTTTTTCATATATGCTTGGCCAGTCCCCGAATCTTGGGACAGTAAACTGGTCTGCGGTAGCAATTGCCCTAATCCCCTCACTGCTTGTGACCTGGATTTTCCTTATACTTTCCGGGTACTTCATAAGGCAGAGCTACAGGTCCATTGCAACAAAGCTGAATATCCCACTGTTTGAAACAGGTGCACTTATATATTTTATCGGCGCAATAACTGTCATTATCATGATTGGGTTCCTGCTGCTCCTCGTTGCCCAGATTATCATCGCAGTTGCATTCCTCTCAATTCCAGACAGAGTTAGTGCAACTTCCGGGCCTATATCGAATGCATAGGGGGAACTTTTGGGAAAAATGGGTTTTGAGGCAACCTTCACTGTACAGGGGTACTTCCTATGGAGCCGCCAGTGAATGTGTCGACCAGTGCAATCCGGCTAATGTTGCTTTGGGAATTATGGAGATAGAGATTGACAAAACTTGTGCTGGTAATATATCCCGCACTGCTCTGTAGCGAAATGGTCAGGTAGCTGCTGAAATTCAGTGAATTGGAGTTCAGATAGACCGGCCCAAGGCCTATTTCATCTACAGTATTGTTTGTGAATGTCACTATGAGGTTAATGTCCTTGACGGTGACATTCCCGTTCAGGGAATTGATGTAAATGGTATAGTTTCCATTGTATGCGCTTCCGCTGGGCTGCGTGTTGTAAACCACTTTCAGCGCTGCTGAAGGTGTGTTGGGTACAGGGCTTGGAATGTAATTCTCCAGCAGTGTGTATGCAGTTGCTATCATAGTTACTGTGATTGCAACAAGAAGTATAGTGGCAATAATTGGAGAGACTGCCTTGTCTTCCCGGTTTACTATTTTCCTCATATACACGCTTTTAAGCACACATCATAATTTAATATTTTTCACCGGCCGATGAACATGCATTATTTCATACATAATGGCAGGAACTTCGCCAAATATTGGGCTTTAACATAATATTTTAACTCCTTTGCCATATGTGTCATAATGACTTTCAATATAGGGCTCACTTCTGCAAAGCATGGGGAACATCTTAGCCAGAAATACACATGCGATGGCCAGGATTACTCACCTGAAATTGCCTGGTCTGATCCACCATCTTCAACAAAGTCATTCATTCTCATTATGGAGGACCCGGATGCCCCGCGGGGCACATTCGTGCATTGGGTTCTTTACAACATCAAACCTGATGTCAAGCAACTCCATGAAAATGTTACCAAGGAAAAGGTCACCGATGAAGGTTGGGCACAGGGCTTGAACAGTTTCAAGAAAATCGGCTACAACGGCCCATGCCCCCCAAGGAAGAAAGTTCACAGATACATCTTTTACCTTTATGCGGTGCTTCATAAGCCTGACCTTGAACCCGGGCTTTCCAAGAACGATTTGCTCAATATAATCAATGACGAAACAGTAAAACAGGCATCTATAATGGTGAAGTACGGGCGCTCTTACGAATGATGCCTGCACGCCAGAAACTATAGGGAGAATCTATGGCTAACCTCAAAACAACAATTACCGGGATTGGACTGGAGAATCCACTCATGCTTGCTTCAGGAATTCTTGACGAGAACGGCTACACCATGAAGAATATCCTGGAGTCCGGAGCAGCGGCGGTTGTCACGAAATCAATAAGCCGCAGCGAGAGGACTGGATACAGGCCGCCCATTGTAGCTGAAGTTCCCCATGGCCTCCTCAATGCAGTTGGGCTTCCAAACCCGGGGATAGATAATTTTGGCAATGAGATGAGGATTGCAAGGGAAGCGGGCAAACCTGTTATTGGAAGCATATTTGGCGGAACAGCGGAGGAATTCACTTATGTTGGCAGGAAAATGGAGGAATACGGGGCAAGCGCACTGGAGCTCAACCTGTCCTGCCCCCATGTTGTTGGTGTTGGTTCCGAAGTGGGTTCCGATCCGGAGCTTGTTGAGGAAATAATCGCGGAATTGAAGGGAAAAGTCAGGATTCCCGTATGGGCAAAACTTAGCCCAAATGTCACTGATATCCTCAAGGTAGCCGAAGCTGCAGGCAAGGCAGATGCATTTGTTGTAATCAACACAGTCAGGGGAATGGCAATCGATATCCATGCCAGGCGCCCCGTACTCTCAAACTCATACGGCGGGCTTTCAGGCAGGGCCGTCAAGAATGTGGGCATCAGATATACCTATCAGCTTTACAAGGAGACTGGCAAGGTTATCATAGGCGTGGGTGGCATAGAGACACACGAGGATGCAGTTGAATACATCATGGCAGGTGCATCAGCCGTGGAGCTCGGCACAGGAGTCTATACCAGAGGAAAAACAATTTTTCCGGAAATCTGCAGGGGAATCTCCTCATTCATGGATTCAGAAGAAATTTCCAGCATCAAAGATATGGTGGGGGTCGCGGTACAGTGATACACTCTATCATTGAAAGGGTAGACAGGGAAACTCCGACAACCGTTTCGTTGTTATTCCCATGGGATCGGGATGTACTTCCGGGCCAGTTCATAATGGTCTGGATTCCCGGCTTTGGGGAAATACCGATCTCACTTTCCTATACGGGCAAGATCAAGGGAATAACAGTCAAGAGATTCGGCCCTACAAGCACTGCGCTGACAGAGCTGAAAGCCGGGGAGAAAATCTTCTTCAGGGGGCCATACGGAAATACTTTCCGAAAGACAGGCGGTGAAACACTCATCGTTGGAGGAGGTTCTGGAATGGCGGGATTACTGCCACTTATCACATCCGGTTCCCATGGAGTTGTATCGGCCAGGACCAGGACAGAGCTCCTTTTTGCGGATCGGTTTTCACCGGAAAGGTTAACCGCAGTCACCGACGATGGCAGTGAAGGAATAAAGGGCTTTGCCGTGGAAGGCTTGAAACATCTGGATCTGGATGAATTCTCCATGATGTATGTATGTGGTCCGGAATTGATGCTGAAGTCTGTTCTGGACTATATCTCAGATAAGAAAATAGATGCTGACTTTTCACTGGAAAGGCAGATGAAATGCGGCATTGGTGTCTGTGATTCGTGCTCCATGGATGGCTTACAGCTCTGCACTCAGGGTCCTGTTTTCCCAAAAGCGAGGCTCCTCAATTCAAGGGAATTTGGCAGAGAAAAGCTCAGCTTAAGCGGGAAGAGAGAAAAACTGTAATGTTAACCTTTGTTAGACACATCATGCAGTGAAAACAGGAAATAACTATTAAGTACTCTATTCAATACTTTGTGGCAGATGCAGAAGGTTTTCAATTACAGGGGAGCTCATCAATATTTCTTGGAACAGCTGGCCAATGGCCAGATGATAGGCCGCTCCTATGTTTTCCTGGGGAAGGAGGGTACTGGAAAGACCCAGGTGTTCAATGAAATCGATACTAATGCCAAAGCACAAGGATACAAGGTCTACAGGACAAGGTCCTACGCAACCAGCGAGGCATTGATGTATCAGGCATACAATGAACTTCTGAACCAGCTGCATAATGAATTCAGGGAAAGGACGCTGCCCCAGATAGTGGAAGAGTTTTCCACTCTAAAAGAGGAAGTTGCCTCCAGATCCATCTTTATCATTGACCAGCTGGAGAATATGCCTCAGCATTCAAGAGAACTCTTTATTTTCCTTTCCAGGCTTGCGCCAAAACTTGGGTTCACCGTTTTCGGCTCCATAATGGAGGATAACGTTGAAGACGGGCACTCCATTGTGAGATTCCTCAACCTTGTGGCTTCAGAGCCGGAGATACAGATTATAAACTTCGAGCGCGCCAACCTGGAAGACATAAAGGCATTGCTGAAGAACCTGAAATACAATCTGCCATCAAGCTTCATCCAGGAACTGTTCCGCCTCACAAATGGAAATGTGCGCTCACTAGTATACACGCTCAAATATTATGAGGAACAGGGTATCATAAACACCAGTGGAGAACTGGAAGAGGTTACATACAGGTATTTTCCCATTCCTCCAAGTTCTGAAATTAGGTTTGACAAGATCATCAGGGAACTGAGCGACGCTGAGAGAAAAGTCATTGAAATTGTTGCCCTAATTCCGGAAGAGATGTCCCCATCTTTTATCTCCAACCTTTCCCAACTTGAAAGAAGCCAAGTTCTGGATGCCCTTGCGAGGCTCATAGACCTGGGCCTGGTTGCTGAAAGAAACCTGAATTACAGTATTGTCAATAACAGGATTTCCGACATAATCATGAATTCTGTTTACTCCAATGGCGGATATATCATAAGCGAGACTTTCCTGAAACAGTCGGGATTCACAAATCTCCCATTCATAACAAAACTCAAGGTTTTCGAATTAAGAAAGGACCCTCAGAGGATTGAGGATCTGGTCAATCAAAACTGGAGAAAGTTCATTGACCAGATGAGTTACGTAGGTTTTCCCAAAGACCTTTTCAAGGATCTGTCAAAGTTTGTCACAGGCAAGCCTGCCCGTGCACATCTTGCCATACTTTCGGCTCAGTCCTCACTCAACCTTGGCAACCTCGAGGAAGCCATTGAGATTTACAACAATCCAGACCTGCTCTTAGTCGAGCCTGTTTTCACAAGGCTGAGCGCTGCAAAGCTTGCACAGAGGACTGACAGATACCTGGAAGCCATCAGCATGTGTAAGGAGCTTCTCAAAGGAAATGATCTCCAACCCTATGACAGGGCGTCTGCCTGGCTTACGATTGCAACTGCCCACTCTTCGCTTAACCAGACTGATGAGGGAGCAAGGGCAGCTGATGAGTCCATAAAGATATCAACAGAAAATAAAATTTCAGAATTACTGGCGGACGGTTACGGAACACTTGGGACTATTAAGATAAAGAAATTCGATCTCAAGGGGGCTCTTCAGGAATATGAAGAAGCTCTGAAAATATGCCAGGAACTGAAACTGTACGACAGAGAACTCCTGATGCTCAACAACATTGCAATTATTTACAGCTACTGGGGAGATTTTGAACAGTCAGCAAGTATGCTGACAGAAATCATTGAAAAGTCGTACATATCGGGTGAACTGGTCTCGAGAGCATATTCTACTTATAACCTGTGCGAAATATATTTTAACATAGGGAGGAAGGAAGATTTCCTATCTTACTTCCCTGGTGCTGCTGGCCTTGTGAGGATGCTCGGCGACAGCAACCTTTCTTATCCATTCTTCAGGTTTGCCACAATGGCTTCCTTCGAGATGATGAGCTATTCAAGCGGAGTCAGGTATGCAGAAGAGCTTCTGAAGATATCAAAATCCATCGGGAACAGCATGAAAGAAAAACTTGCCAGAGGACTGTATATAATTGTCCAGACATCGCTAAACGAAAGCATCCAGAAGGAACTTGAATCCATAATGGATACTGAAATTACCGAAGCAGATGATTTTCTACCCATGTGGTACTTCCTCTCTGGAATCCATTACAGTCTGAAAGATAAGCCTGAAAAAGCACATGCCGCATTTGAAAGACTGACCCGTACGGCCGACAACCTGGGGGATTCAGCAGGGATCGCCATAGCCAGGCTGGGACAGGCATTTGAGTTGATGACTAAGGGTGAGAAGCAGAAATCCCTGGAGGCAATTGGCGATGGATTCAAAATTGGACGGGACACAGCCATATATACTAAATTGACAGAGCAACTCATCAAATACTGCATGGATGAGCTTTCAAATGCTGACAGGGAAAGCATGCCTGAGTCGACCATTCATCTTGCCGCCATGATCCTGATGGACATGAAACCCGCAGGAGTGCAAAAGGAAAAGGAAGATGACAGATACTCTTACTTTATTAAATGCCGTGAGATCATAGGTAAGAGGATGCCACAGGTATGACTTCAGGTTCACTTCAGTCACAGTGCATGTTTTTTGAGGATTCGAGGTGTTATTTTCACACCGATTACCCCACTGAGTGCACGCTCTGTTTCAATTTCTCAACACCATACAAGGTTGTGGACAAGGGCAAGACAAAGGCAATATACACCCTAATGGATGTGCTGATCTCCAGAAAGGACAATGAATTGGTGTTCCCGAAGAAAGATGGCTTCCAGAAGACCCTTTGAGTGCTTCAGGATTTATTTTAATATCTCATTAAACATATCAAGTGGGGCCCGTGGGGTAGCTAGGATATCCTTATGGCCTTCGAAGCCGGAGACCTGGGTTCGAATCCCAGCGGGCCCGTCCATTCTTTATAAATGCACTTCAGCTTGTGCTATTATCGGTCTCAGGACTGTGGTTTAGAAAAATGCTCCTCCACGTACTTGCCAGAAGGTATGAGAAGCGTGGAAAGAACAGTCCCTATGGAAAGGATGAACAGGACATACCAGATGAGTCTGTAATCCAGGGTGAAAACATAAGCAAATGGAATCCCTATGGCCATAAAGGTAATGCCTACACAGGTTCGCTGTATAGCAGCAAACATACCGCGGTTCTCCTTTCCAATTATCTTAAGCTCATATGTCATTCCGCCAGCCACAAATACTGGCCCGGGTGCAGAGAATGCCAGTGAGAGGTAGAAAAACACTGGCTGTGAAAGGTAAAAGGCACCTGCCAGAAACCCGTACATTCCCAGATCAAGCAGTGCCAGCAATACAATGTAACTCTTGCCCATGGAGGGGTGGGAATCTACATATTTTTCCCCAAACAAGCCGAAAGGCACAGTCAGGGAGAAACCAATCCCCAATGCTATGATTGCAAATATGGGGTTCACGTTGATCTGCTGCCCACTTATGATAAAGTAGTACGAGACCACATATACCCCAACCGCCATGAATATCTTAGTAAGGAGAATGGGAAATACAAAGCGCTTCCGGGATGATAGTGCCCTGACACTTTCCATGAAATGTGGCCTTTTTGTTTTCCTCTCTGCTTCAACCATCATCTTCCTGTTTTCAGGAAAGAGTATGAAGAATGCTGCAAATGTAGCGGCAAGAAGAAGCACCCCTGAAACAAGGTATATGACACGAAATGTGGAAAAGACAACTGCAGCAGCCACAGTGAACATTGCAACTGCACCCCCGATCATCTCCATTAAAATGATCCTTGTGTAATGCTTGCCCACAATCGAAAGCCTTACCGCTTTTCCTACAAATGAAGAGAGGGAACTCTTGAAGGTATTTTGCGACACCAGGACAATCCCGATTCCTGCGGCCATCAGGACACCGGAGTAAAGCATTATGCCGAGCGAATCGACGAAGAGGAAAATTATTACCAGTCCGTATACGGAAGCCCCGAGGATCATCAATGAGTATGCCCTGCCCTTGTCGATCAGCCTTCCCTGTGGGATCAGGATCAGCAGAAGGATTACCTGACCTATGCTCGTGCCCAGGCCTCCATACAAGATTGAGATGTTGCTTTTTTCAAGAAGGTAAAAAATAGTGTATCCAAAAACGCTCATTGTTAGAGCGAAAAGAAAATTGAGGACCGACAGGGAAGAAATGAACGGACTGATTTTTTCTGAAGAGTCTTCTTCTATAGTCAATATATAACTTTCACTGGAGTTTGCTATAAAAGTCTTGGTATTCTTCAGGTTAATATTATATATACTCCAAAAGATTTTCAGGGAAGCCTAAAACGTCTATGTACCTGTCCCCCCTCAATTCATGCCCCACATTATAGCACTTCTGGAAATTGTAAGGGACTTCCCTTTCTGCAATCAAATATTTCCCTCCATTGCTGAGGAAGAAACCAACGTTCTGGTTTTTTGAAGGGAGAATGATGTTTTCTGATACCTCAAGCATTTTCCTGATTGTGTTGGGCGAAACTTCAGGGCTCAGGACAACGCTGTATGCGCCAGATATAAGGGAATCCATCAGATCCTCAACCCTGTTTGGGAAATTCACTACAACAACTTCAAAGAATTTCGCAACCCTGTCGTAGAGCCTCAGGTTTAATTTTCCCCTGAAAATGGCATCAAGGTCACAGACCATGACCTCCTCCCCCTCCATTTCCTCAAGATTTATCCCTGGTGGAAGTCCGGAGAGTTCACCATTCTGGATCTCCAAGCAGCGTATTGACAATGTCATGGTCATATGCTCTTTGTAATTACATTTTTCACTGGTTTTCCCGATGGAGACTGCAAAGTGAAATGCAGATAATACGTACGATAAATTATTAAGATATTCTGGACATACCAAGCCAGAGTGAAAAAAAGCAGGTTTTTCAGCAATTCGTTCAATAAGGAAGACAAAGGGGTCGCGGAAGTAATAGGCGCGATTCTGTTGTTTGCAGTCCTGATCACTCTTTTTACCAGCTTCATGGTCTGGTATATCCCCGCCCAGACCACAGCCAATGAAACGCACTATGAGACTCAGAACAAAGCTGCCATAGGCTCTCTTGTCTCCGATCTCCATTCCACTCCAATGCCTGCCGGTTCAACCATAAGTGCATCCGTTCCACTAGGTATATCCGGTGTCTCAATATTCTCCCAGGCGGTGGACACGCAGTTTTCCATCTTGCCGCAAGTATCCTCATTCAATGCATCCCTTTCCGTGAGCCTGTTTATGAACCTCACTGGAAGCACGGGCAATATAACTCATTACCTGAATTTGTCCTATGACATTGCTGGGGTAATGGAAACTTCGGGAAATACTCAGTATGTTACTGCCATAAACTACGTGGTCGAGGACGGTTCCCTTCTTCAAGCCTACAGCAACGGCCAGCCATCCGACAATCTCGGCCCGTTGCCTTTGGGCATGACAGGTCTCTCTGGAGGGCACTCACTTAGTCTGTCCGCGGTTTCCCTGACAGGTTCCTCTGAAATATTCTCATCCACCAGCTCCCAGGTCATAAATCTCCTTGTGAACAAGAGCACATCATACAACCTTTTCAACGGAAGCTCCATAACATTTTCGGGGTTATCATACACCGTTGACAACATGTCGCTGCGCTCACTGAACTACACTTTCAACGGCACTATGGCCCGTGCATGGAACTATGCATTTTATTCTCAGTACAACAGCAGCCGGACACCATATTCATCAATAGTCTCCCTTCATACGTGGAATTTTGCCGGGGAGCCATTAGTTGCAACCGCCAACAGCTCAACCTTTTCAGTAACTTATGGCGGGAAACTGCCTCTTAATTCGTTCAGCAGCCAATATCTGGTATGCCAGGGAGATTAGGTCCCGAGGAATAACATCCGGAAAACTTCTATGACCATAAATTGCAGTTTTTCTATTACGGAGTATTAATGCCGAAAACCATATAATTAAAAATGAACATACTCATAGGAACGTTATGAACGGGGATAAATTTCAGCTTACCATAGATAAAATTTTCAGTTCTTCTGTAAGAAATAACCCAAATCAGATAATTTCTTACATGGGCAAAGAGAATGTTACCTATGAGCAGTTCAGGAAGAGAGTTTACGAAATTGCAAAGGGACTCGTGAAGCTTGGGGTAAAGAAGGGTGACAAGGTCGCAGTTCTGGAGTGGGATTCCATGAGATACCTGGAAGCATATTATGCCATTCCACTGGCCGGGGGCGTACTACATACAGTGAATATCAGATACCCGCCTGACCTCATTTTCTATACCATGCAGCACGCTGATGACCGGTTCGTAATTATACGCGATGAATTTGTCCCACTTATTGAAGGAAGCTTTAGCCTATTCGACTTCGTCAAAGGGTGGATCGTCTCATCAGATCATCCTGATGGGGAGCCAAGACTCGAAAATTCGTACAGCTACCACAGAATCGGCGAGGGCGCAGAACATCTTCAGCTTCCTGTCCTCAATGAGGATGACCAGGCAACTATATTCTACACATCCGGAACCACAGGGCTTCCTAAGGGCGTAAGCTTCACTCACAGGCAGATAGTCCTTCACACCCTGACCATGGGAACCGCCCTTGGCGATGAGCCCATCAGCCTCAAAAGCACAGATGTGGCAATGCCGCTAGTCCCGATGTTTCATGTCCATTCTTGGGGAATGCCTTATCTCGCCATCCTGAAAGGAATGAAGTACGTACTTCCGGGCAGGTATGACTTCAATGAAATACCTAAGATTATGAAAAAGGAAAAGGTCAGTGTCAGCTTCATGGTTCCATCCATTCTGTTCATGCTGTTGCAGAGTGAGAACAGGGAAGACCTCAAATCCCTGAACCTCAGGGTAACAGTGGGCGGTGGAGCCTTGCCCAAGGGCCTTGCTGACAAAGCTAAGGCAATGAACCTCAAGGTGAACGTAGGTTATGGTATGTCTGAAACTGCCCCTATCCTCACACTATCCACTTACAACAAGTATGTGCACGAACTCCCAGAGAAAGAAAGGGGAGAATTTGAGATAAAGACGGGTATCCCCGTTCCGCTGGTGGAATTGAAAGTTGTGGACTCTTCAAGGAAGGAGGTCCCATGGGATTCCAAGGCCATAGGAGAGATCATTGTAAGAGCTCCCTGGTTAACTTCCAGTTACGTGAAGGATGAGAACAACACAAAGAAACTGTGGGTTGACGGGTGGATGCACACCGGTGACCTTGCGGTTGTGGATTCGCATGGGTACATATCCATTGTGGACAGAGAGAAAGATGCTGTAAAGTCTGGTGGGGAATTCATCCCGACAGTGATCCTGGAGGATCTTATCAGCACATTCCCTGGCATAGGGGAAGTAGCTGTAGTGGGCAGGGCCCATGAGAAATGGGGGGAAAGGCCTGTTGCATTTGTTTCAGGGGGAGGCACGCTTGACTACAAGAAACTGACTGAACATCTGGAACAATTTGTAAACACGGGCAGGATAGCAAAATTCTGGCTTCCGGATGAGTATATACCAATAGACAGCTTCGAAAAGACAAGCACAGGAAAGATTGACAAAAAGGTTTTGAGGGAGAAATTAAGGAGGCAGTGATCTCTCTTTTTTCAATTCTCCAACCACTTCCCTGACCCCATCTTCAATGGAAATAGTTTCTTTCAGCATTGGGTTTTTCGCAAAAAGCGCTTCTCCCTCTG
>JAJZZZ010000001.1 GCA_021797265.1 Thermoplasmata archaeon | reverse complement strand
ACTGTACAGGAAGGCTGGAAGATACGCTGAATCAGTGAAATTATGCGAAGAGCTTCTGCCACACCTTGACATTGAATCCAGGGATTATGCCGAGACCCTCATGACCCTGGCAGTTGACTATTCATATATGGAAAACAGGGAACTTACGGTAAAATATGCAACGGACGCAAGAAACCTGGCAAAGAAGAAGGGTTTCGAGGATGTTACTGCAGATGCACTTAACCTACTTGGAACCATGAGCGTGAGAAGTTTCCAGTTGAGCAACGCACTTGACCTTTATAAGGAATCACTGGCCCTGAACCAGAAGATGAGGCATTACGAGGCCGAGCTTCTCAGCCTGAACAATATTGCAATCATATACAGTTACCAGGGAAAGCTGGAGGAATCGGCAAAGATGTTGACCGAAATTATTGAGAAGTCCTATATTTCCGGTGCCCTGATGTCCAGGGCATACGCAACATACAACCTCTGTGAAATATATTACACCACTGGCAGGTTTGACGAATTCCGGCAGAACATCACAAGCGCACAGAAGCTCATACGCATTGTGGACGACAGCAACCTGACATACCCGTTCCTCAGGTTCATGGCAACAATAAACCTGAATTCATTCAATCTTGAAAATGCCATTACCTTCATTAACGAGATGTATGACCTTGCCGTGAGAAATGGAAGTTCTGTCCAGGAGACTGTCTGCCGCGGCCTGAAGTATATAGCCGATGGATTCCAGTCAGGCAATTTCAACCCCAATCTTGACAAGGTTTTCCTTACGTCATTCCAGGAGGCTGATGACTACCTGCCCTTGTGGTACACCATTGGAGCCCTTAAATTCGCAATAGACGGTAATGCTGATGAGGCAATGAGAGCCGCTGAACTTGCCATGAAACAGGCCCAGGGAATTGGGGATTTCCTGGGATTGCTCGTAGCGAGGATCGCCGGCGCAATCGCACTTGCCTCAAGAGGGAAATTGAACGACCTGAGAAAGTTTCTTGAAGAAAATCTTCCACAGGGAAGCAGTACCTACATCTACACATACGTTGTTGAATTGCTGAGGCACATGGCTGCAGGGAAACTGAATGAAGTAAAAATCGATGAAAAGTCAAGATCTCTCATAGGGCTGGGCACCGAAGTGATTGTGGGTCTGCACGATGAGGAGATAGCAAAGTTGAACACAACAAAAGGTGAATATATAAAGTCCGTTTATACCCAGTTGACAGGAAAGGTGCCACAGATATATGACGGGTTCAATTGAGCATTTATGCATGTACCATTCAGGCGGCCAGTGCCATCTCCATGAGGGACTGGTAACGCACTGCAGGCTCTGCTTCAACTTTGCTTCGGCATACCGTGTTGTGGAGAAAGGTAAAACCAAGCCCTTCTATACATTATATGATTACATGGTTTCCACCGGGGAGAGCAGGAATATTTTTCCAGAAGGCAATTCCGTCCAGACAACTCTCTGAAATGACAATTCTTTAGAACAACAGAGCCATCACTGAAGAAGGGCCCGTGGGGTAGCTAGGATATCCTGTTGGCCTTCGAAGCCGAAGACCTGGGTTCGAATCCCGGCGGGCCCGCTCAAGGAAATCCGACATAATGGCCGACTCATAAGATTGTCTATAAATAATACAGGATCAGGAACATAAAATGCCAGAAGTATTAAAATAACTAAAGGATGCAAAGTAAATGGTCCGGAGGATCAGATCCAGAATCCTCCACCCATCATGCCCATGCCCATCATTCCCATCATACCCATTCCTAGCATTCCCATGCCCATCATTCCCATTCCTGATCCGTATCCCATTGCCTGCTGCTGATGGGTCTTCATGTGCTTGTCAAGGTCCTCCTGCGTATTGAACAGCAGGCCATCCAGATCACACATCTTCAAACTGGGGTCTATGAGATTTACCACCTTTTTCCAGAGATTCAGTTCGTATTCATGGCCTGAGTGAACTTCTGCTGCTGTTGCTGCCCCAAAAGTAAAAATACCTTCAATCGCAGGTACTGCAAGGTCGCGTCCCCATATTCCTGCATGCAACTGGACTTCGAATTTTCCTTTCTGCCCAGCCACCATGGCATCCACGTCCCTGACCTTTCCAAGAATTATCCTTTCCCTGTTTGACTTCTTGGCATGCATTTCCCTGAGATTCCCATTGGACTCGTCCGAAGTTACGTTGAACTTGTCCTCAACCAGCATGTCTTTTATGCGGGAGTACACCGTTGACGGATCTATGTCCTTCTCCACAAAACCATGTCTGTACATATATTAGCCATGTGCCCATAGCATAAAGCATTGCCGAAAAATTAAGGCGAAGCCGCACTTGCTTCATCGGTTTAACATCTATCAGGGTGGGGGAATGTATTAATTCCATAATTACTACTGTACACGTATGACGTCCGATATCTCAAAACTCATTGCTGATCTAGGCGGAAAGATCAGGATATACCCTCTGCAGAATAGCATCATGGGCACATTCAGCCAGATTCTCATCTGGAAGGGAGATGATCCCTCAAAGTTCGTGGAAACAATGATGAATGAACACGTTCCAATTCTCTACCACTATATCTCACCTGGTTCTTCTGGAACTGCCAGTCAAGCAACTGCTGAACATGAAGAGGTAGCATTTTTGGAGAATGGTTTTGTGCATCTCTTTGTAAGATCCTCGGTAACTCCCGCTCCAAAACCTGCATCCATATCCGAACTGCCTCAGGGTCCTGGCCAGCCGCAGGGTACGATTCCTGACAGAAGCCCGGAAGAGGTTGCTGCTGACATGACAAACTTTGTTTCAATGAGCCTTGACTATATGAGTCCTGATACTTTCAATCTACAGTACTTCTTCAAAAAATACTGGCAGTCTCAGGGGTTGAACCCGGATATCCCGGCGGGGAGCGCCTTGAAAAAATTCATGGACAGGGTAGAAGAGATTTCAACCAGAAAAATTAAGTCCAGGTCCTGAACCTGGTGCAATTGTCTGCTTCACTCCAGATATCATGCCTCCGTACTTGTGCATGCAAGGGAATCGGGTTAATAGCCTGAAGATATAAGGAATCCATGAAAAGTAAGAGCGCAAATCATGACCTGAACAGAAAGAATGCCGCCAGAGATCAGGAGTCCATAGGATTTTCAACATCATTCATGATGAAGGAAAATGACCCGTTTTCTGATTTCTTCACGTATGCTAACGGGAAGTGGATCAGAGATCATCCAATCCCAGAGGACAGATCAGAATGGGGTGCCTTTTCTGAGCTCTATGAACTGAATATGAAGAGGCTGCGAAAACTGCTCGAAGAAAGCCAGTCCGGAAAGGAGGGTAAGCAGCTAACAGACTTCTATGGATCCGCAATGGATACCGTTATAATTGAAAAACTCAGGTTCCAGCCTATTCAGAAATATGTGAACCTCATCTCATCGCAGGATCTGAAGAATACACTGCCATCAACACTGGCCGAGATTCATTCCATGGGGATATTCCCATTTTTCTATGCTTACTCCCAGGCTGATGAAAAGAACAGTTCCGTGTATGCGCTCTATGTATACCAGGGCGGTCTGTCGCTTCCGGACAGGGAATACTACCTTTCAGAAACCTTCTCACAACTGAGGATGGAATTCCGTGATTATGTGCAGAAGGTTTTCATTCTTTATGGGGAAGATGAAGAAACGTCAGCAAAATATGCAGAAACCATAGTCAATATGGAGACCAGAATGGCCAGGGAATCCAGAAGCAGAGTAGATCTCAGGGATCCTGAAAAAAATTACAACAGAATGTCTGTTCGGGAACTTTCAGAAAAGTACCCCCATCTGGGATTCAGTACCTATCTGGACGCATTGGGTACAGGAAACACGAAATACGTTGTGGTTGGTCAGCCCGAATTCCTGGATGAGATCAATTCGCTTGTCTCCCGCACCGAAAATCCCGATCTGGCACTTTATATGAAGTGGAACGTAATCAACAGTTCCCTTCCCTACCTTTTCAAGGAGGCAGAGGAAATGCATTTCAACATGTATGGTCGCAAGATAAGAGGCCAACCTTCCATAGAGCCCAGATGGAAAAGAGCAGTCAACATCATAGATGCGTGCCTGGGTGAATCCCTTGGAAAGCTCTATGTTGAAAGATATTTTACAGAGGAATCAAGGCAGAAAATGGCAGAGCTCATTTCAGATATAAGCAGCGTATTCTCAGACAGACTGAAGAGTATCACTTGGATGGGCAACAGCACAAGGGAACTGGCCCTGAAGAAATTCGGGAAGCTCAGAGTGAAAATAGGAAATCCAAAGAAATTCAGGGATTATTCTTCCATAATCATAAAACCGGATGACTATCTGGATAACGTTCGCAGGTCAGCCTCCTTCGAGATGAAACGGCAGATGGCAAGGGTAGGAAAGAGCGTTGACCCTGATGAATGGATGATGACCCCTCCAACAGTTAATGCATATTATTCGCCCCCTGACAATGAAATTGTGTTTCCGGCTGGAATCCTGCAGCCGCCGTATTTTGATCCTGAGATGGATGATGCAGTCAACTATGGGGCAGTGGGTGCCGTCATATCGCATGAAATAACCCATGGCTTCGATGATCAGGGAAGGAAATACGACGACACAGGGAATATCCGGGACTGGTGGACACCAGAAGATTCCAGGAGATTTGAGGAACTTGCCGAGAATGTTGTTGAAGCCTATGGCTCCCTTGAGGCACTTCCTGGAATGAAGGTTAATGGCAGGCTGACGCTCGGTGAAAATATTGCTGACCTTGGTGGTGTCAGCATTGCATTTGAAGCACTGCAGAGGCATCTGAAACGCCATCCGGAAAGAAGAATAATAGTGGATGGTTTTACGCCGGAGCAGAGATTCTTTCTGTCCTGGGCTCAGGTGTGGCGGGAGAACATACGGGATGATGAACTGAAACTCAGATTAACCATGGATCCGCATTCGCCAAACAGGTTCAGAGCCACTATTCCGGCCGTAAATCACGCGGCATTTCCCGCTGCTTTCGGCAGGGAAACCCATGCGTCCGGTTCCGGCAGTCTTCAGGTGTGGTAAAAAACCTGATCTGCGGTACCCGGAAAGCATGATGCTCGCTTCATTGCAATGGATTCCAGTATCCCACCGATGCTTCCAGGGTTTCAAGGACTGCATCTTTCACAGCCATCCCGATGAACCTGGATACAAATGTCTTCCTTGGCGCTATAAACCTGGTCTTTTTAATTCCGGAAATTTTTCTTAGCTCTGAAAGTGCTTCATTATAGCCACCTATGGAATCAACCAGTCCCAGTTTTACGGCATCATCAGAGGTGAAGACCTCTCCTGTTGCTATTGCGTCGCGCTGATCCCCCGGTATTTTTCGTTCTGCCGAAATCGACTTCCAGAAAGACTGGTAAGCTGAATCTATGATATGCAACATTTTCTGCTTCCCTTCTTCTGTTGCTTCGGAAAACGGGTTTAAGAGGTCCTTGTATTTGCCGGCCTTGCTTACCTGAACATCGATCCCAATTTTTTCCAGAAGTTTCCTGACATTTGGCGTGATACTTATGACGCCGATGGAACCGACCAGTGAAGTTTCCATTGAATATATTCTGTTTGAAGCACTGGCAACCCAGTAAGCACCGGACGCGCACATTCCGGTTACATATGAAATCACGGGTTTCTTCTCACGGATAGCCCGAACCTTCCTGAAAAGAATTTCCGAAGCATTGGCCTCACCTCCGGAACTGTTCATCTGGATCAACAGGCCACGCACCCTGGAGCTTTTCTCGACTGCGTCGAGTATTGGCATGAGGCCGGAAAGTTTTCTCTCGTTGATTGTGCCTGATAATTCAGTAACTGCTATAAAGGCCATGAATGATTATACTCAATACGGCCTTAATATCTTTTCTAGGGCCCCCAATACCCGAAGCATTCTAGCCGCAAAGGCTCAGCAGTTCCGTATACATCTGAGGAAAAAAATAATGCCCGCAGCTCAGGATGAGGGATAATCAGGCAGGATGCCACCACACTACCTGTAAAATCCGGGGGCGGGTGGCAATCTTTAATGATATAAACCGACCTGAAGTCGTGCTGATTTTTAAATGACACAACTTCATGGTAAACCTGTACCGGATTGCATACAGACATGGTTGTATGCGTCTGACTCAGTAAAAATTATAGAGATGCGCCTTTCGGAATGGGGACACACAATGACTCCAATAATGTGATCGCTAAAACTGCTTACACTTCAGGAATAAAGCAAAAGTGAGACCCTGCAACCCTGTGGAATGAACAGTGTGCCGTTGTCCGGTGATTCACTATTGAAATCGCCAGCAATTTCCAGAACAGATTCACTTTACTCCTGTAGCCTGTGGGACAGCTTCCTGTGCATGGGGTGATGCAAGTGCACCAGCGCCAGGTATGAAAGCAGCAGAAATCACTGATAGGATTGCCGTGGCAGTAACCACAATCCAGATAGTTCTGTAGTCAAAAGAGTAGAGGTAGGCAAATGGTATCCCGAGCAATATGAAGGTGACACCCACAAGAGTTCTCTGCAGAGCAGAAAACATTCCACGGTTCTCTTTTCCGATGACCTTCACCTCGTATGACATTGCACCGGAGACAAAGAGCGGACCGAATGCATTGAAGGATATTGACCCGTAGAAAATGTAAGGGTTCCTCAGGTATATTGAGGCCAGTATTGCACCGTAGAAGAAAATGTCAAAGAGTCCAAGAAGTATGATGTATGCCTTTCCAGTGGACGGGTGGCGGTCCACATATTTGCCTGAGTAAACGCCGGATGGAATTGATATTGCAAAACCTATTCCCAGAAGGATAATGGAATATTCCGGAATAACCCCGATCTTTTCCCCACTCAGTATGAAGAAATACGAAAGGCCATAAACGCCCACTGACATGAATATCTTTGTCAGAAGCACCGGTATCACGAATCTGCGTTTTTCCCTTAGCAGGATCAGGCTTTCTCGAAATGTCGGCCTGCGAGTTGACGCTTCGCTTTTAAGGGCCAGCTTTCTGCTTTCCGGGTAAAGGACAAAGAATGTAAGTATGGTCACTGCAAGAAGAATGGTACCTGACACCAGGTAGACCACATACAGGTGAGAGAATTCCCTCATAGCAGCCACAACAAACATGGCCACTGTTCCCCCGGCCGTCTCCATCATTATGATTCTGGAATAGTGCTTCCCAAGTTTGGAAAGTTTTGAGGCTTTCCCTATGAAAGAACCAAGCGAAGATTTGTACGTATTCTGTGTAACAAGTACTGCACCTATGACTACTGATGAAATTACATATGCCTGAAGCAGACCGGGGACAAAACGCAGTGAAAGCAGTATCATCCCGGAACTGTAAACAAGCGAACCCATGATCATAAGCCTGTACGATGACCCCTTATCAATGGCCCGGCCCTGTGGGATAAGTATGGCGAGAAGTATAACCTGGCCTATAGTAGTACCGATTCCTCCGAAGATTATGGGTATATGGTAACTCTGCAGCAGATAGAAAACAGTATAGCCAAATATGTTCATTGCCATTGCAAAGAAGAAATTCATCACGGAAAGTGTTGATACAAAAGGATTTATGCTGCCGCTGGTGGAATCGTTTTCACGTGCACTGTCCATGACCAAAATCTATATCATTTTTTCAATATATATCTATTTCTACGAATTTCGTCAGAAGTTCATCAGATTTCCAGAGTTTATCTGATTTACATTGGTTCTGTACTCCTGAATAATAATCCTGCGAAAGTAGAACTTCACGGTTTAAAACGGGAAATTTTCTTCAGATAAACCTGAGAAGATCTTCGGGAAAATTTTCTATGTCCACATATTTTTCAGATGATATTGCAACTCCTGCGTTATAGCAGATACTGAATGGGCCGTTTATCTGCCTTGTGGAGAGAAATGCCGTCCCCCCATATGCACGGAACTGCTCAACCCTTTCCTGGCTTCCATACGGGAAAACCGTCTCAGGCGAGATATCAAGCACCTTTTGCAGCACTGAATCCTTCATTCCAGGATCTACAACAACTCTGGCCGCTCCAGAGACCAGTGAGTCCACCAGATCATACTCTTTCTGTACCATGTTGAATATCACCAAGTCGAAAAATTTAGCAACTCTGGTGTACGTCTTGAAATTATAATTCCCGTGAAGTATGCCATCATAATCACAGAGGAAAATCTGGTCGCCCTCCATTGTCTCAAGCTGCTGGTCGGGCGGGATCCCTTCCAGTACATGATTCCGGACAGAAATGCATCTTATCTTCAACGCAACACGAAGCATAACGCATCTATAAAATGTTTGTTACCGGGCAGCATGTCACTATATAACAGGCTTATCAATACATGTATGAGGAGAGACATCACACCTATGCACTAAATTGTGCATCTGCTGTAATGGGAAAAATTTATGATCACAACCATGTGTGAAACCTATCAGGAAAGCTTATTTATGTTTTCTTAATTATATATGGATATGTTTTCATCATCAAGATCATACCTCCTCAAGTTCGACCGGACCATCGTGCCAATGGCAAAGGGTGACAGGTCAAGAACGGTTCTGGACCTTGCATTTGATCTGGCACATGAATACTCTTCCGAGATCACGGCGCTTACAGTCAAGGAAAATGTCAGGGAAGTCACCTGGAGCGACAAGGTGGCTGTGGTAATCAACGCTTACAAAGAAGGCAAGGAGAAGAACATCAAGGTTATCCCCAAGGTAAGGACCTCAAGATCGGTAAAACAGGGCATAGTTGAGGAGGTCAGCAGCAGGGCCTATGACCTTCTCCTTCTGGGAACCTTCAAACGATCAGTACTGTCAGCCTCCATATTCGGCACAATAGGGGACTATGTGATCAAAAACTCCACAATACCCACTGCTGTGGTCAGCCTGCATGGAAGCAAATACCCATACGGCAAGATTCTGGTGCCGCTGTGCGAAACACTTACCACCAGAGCAGCTGTCTCATTTGCACTTCACATGAAGAAAGCTTTGAACTCCCAGCTTATACTTGCCGATCTCAGGAAATTTGACAGAAAAAAAACCCATGGCTTCAATACCCTTATGGACAGGCTTGGAGAGGCAATTGAACAGTACGGCAGTGACATAACAGTTGTGAGACCAGGAATGTCCAGCAACCTCACTGATGAAGTCTCAAACCTCATAAGAGAGCAGAATCCGGATGTCATAGTGATGGGGGTCAGGGATTCGCCAGGGGGGAAGGTTCGGTTTAACTCTGACATGAAGGCTATCATAAAGGGAACTTACCAGGATACCATTGTGGTCAAGAAATAACTCTGCTTTTTTTCAATTCAGGAAATTCGCTGGAAGAATGGCCTTCTCCATAAGGTAATGGATTATGAGGAAGTTGAGTGCCACCGTGTTGACGTAGTATGACCCAAATAACGGGAAATCCTGCTTTTCGTTATGGCTAATGCTGTAATTCAGGAAATTCTCCACTGTCTGCAGAGAGAGATTTACGCTACTGTTTGAGGCCAGGGTGATTATTGATTGTGCTATCCTGTTTACCTGATCGTAAGCGCCGGCCACAGGAATATTCGGGTCAAGGCCGGAAGCGGATGGTGAGACCATATCATATGGAACCTGAGAAACATTAATACCAGGATTCTCCGACATGAACTGCTTCAGGTAATGTTCTGTAATGTTCAGAAACTGAGGATTGTCAGGAGATATCTCAGTGCTTCCAGATTGCGAGAGGTTGTAGCCTATGGCAGATGGACGGGGCTGGAAGAATACGGATGAGTTAAATGCTTCTGCAAGATATTCAGAGCCGTATACAGTGCCATTAATGGTGATGGGCGAGCCGGAGGACTGCCAGGGAAGGGCATGTTCTGTTATGAGTGCTGTGGCAGTGGGGTATGCAAAGCCCAGAACAGCCATGATGGAGAGAGCAAGCAGGAATGATCTCAGGATTGTTTTTGCTGTCATTTTACCATGCCACCCCTGCCACAGAAAGAAGCACATATATGAGCTTGATGAAGATGAATGGAACGATTACGCCGCCAAGCCCGTAGAGAAGCAGGTTGCGCTTCAGAAGGTCAGATATGCCTGACGGGACGAAGTGAACACCCCTGATTGCCAGTGGAATAAGTACCACAATTATTGCCGTATTAAAGATTAAAGCAGAAGTTATTGCAAGAAGAGGGTTTGTAAGGCCAAGAAGGTTCAGGTAGTCCAGGCTCGGGAATATGAAGAAGATTGCAGGGATTATGACGAAATATTTTGAGATGTCATTTGCTATGCTGAATGTGGTAAGTGCCCCCCTTGTGATCAATATCTGCTTGCCTATGAATATGACGTCAAGCAGCTTCGTCGGATCATTATCAAGGTCCACCATGTTGGCGGCTTCCTTTGCAGCAGGTGTACCGTTGTTCATGGCTAGCCCCACATCTGCCTTCGCCAGGGCAGGCGCATCGTTTGTGCCGTCTCCCACCATGGCGACCATCAGTTGCTTCTCCTTCTCTCCTATAACAACATTATACTTGTCCATGGGTGTCACATTTGCAACAAACTCATCGATGCCTGCTTCCCTGGCTATATATTCGGCAGTTACCTCATCATCGCCGGTGCACATTATTGTCTTGATATTCATGGATTTTATGGATTCCAGCCTTTCCTTAACGCCGGGTTTCAGCAGGTCGTTCAGTTCTATGACGCCGGTGAATTTTCCATCCCGAACCACTGGAATGGCTGTGCCTCCACGCATGGATATCTCCTTGCAGAGGGCCTCGATAAAAGTATCGCTCAGGGAAAACTTTGCCTTCAGGGATTTCAGTGAACCCTTCAGTATTTCCCTGTCTCCCATTCTCACTCCGCTGAATTTCGTCTCTGCGGAAAAAGGAATGAACTCATGTTCGCCAACGTCCCTGGCGGTAATATCAACACCCTGCTTCCTGGCGAGATTGACAATTGAAATCCCTTCCTTTGTCATATCCTCAAGTGATGAAACTGCGCACATTCTGACGAATTCATTATAGTCAACGCCGGTGTTGGGATAGAATTTCACGGCCTCCCTCTCGCCGATTGTAACCGTGCCTGTCTTGTCCAGAATTATGGTGTCGATGTCGCCCGCGTTTTCCACTGCCCTTCCGCTCTTGGCTATTATGTTGAATTCGGAAATCTTGTTGATTGCCGATACTCCGATTGCCGGCAGAAGTGCCCCGATGGTGGTTGGCATAAGAGCTATCAGAAGAACCAGGAGCATGATTATATTTATGGTAATGCCAAGAAGGCGTGCCATGGGAAATATGACCGCAGAAATAACCAGGAAAACAAGAGTGAGCCCTGAGAGGAGAACAGCCAGTGCTATCTCATTTGGAGTTCTCTGCCTTGTTGCTGTGCCGATAAGCTTTATCATGTTATCTATGAAGCTGTTTCCAGGATCAGATGTTGCCTTTATTGTGGCTCTGTCTGTAACAAGCCTTGTGGAACCTGTTACGCTGTCGCCCTGCACCTTCATAACAGATCTGGATTCACCTGTTATGTTGGATTCATTCACATAGCAGCTGCCGCTGATAATTTCCCCATCCACCGGAATAATCTCATCCTGGTAGACCTCGATAATGTCACCTTTCTTCACATCCGTCGAGGGACGATCCACCGTTCCGCTGTCCGTTACAACGTGGGCCATGGTATTGGTTTTCATCTTTCTTAGGGATGCGGTTATTGCATTGCTCTTTCCCTCGGAGACCGCCTCCGCAAGATTGCTGAAAAAGATGGTCAGGAACAGCATCACAGTTGTGGATATGTAGAACGCGCTGTATGGAAACTCAGAGGGCAGGTCAGCCAGTGCTGGAAAGAGGGTAAGCGCAAGGGATACTACAAATGCCACTTCTGTAACAAGCATTACAGGGTTACGTACCAGCCTATCTGGCCTGAAGTCCCTCATGGTGAAATAAAGAATCTCCACATACCTGTTCATGGGATCACCCCCAGAATGAAGAGATTAAAGGCCCTGGCGAATGCGAGGAGAGGGCCCAGAGCCAAAATGGGAAAGAAAGAGAGCAGGCCCAAAAGAATCATGACGAAGAAGAGCGTAAAGCCGAAAAGGAATGACCCGGGATCAACAGTTCTCGCTACCTGCACTTTAGGTTTCTTATATGAAAATGACTGGGCTATGAGGAGCTGGAAGCCCATCAGAAGGTAGCGTCCAAGCAGCATAACAATACCGTCCACATAATTGAAGAATGGCTGGTTTGTCACAAAACCACCAACTTCAGACCCATTGTTTGAGGCAGCTGTGGCAAATTCGTAGAGGAGCTGCGTGATTTTGTCAGGACCGGTGTTGACGAAGGATGTCATGAACTGCGGCAGAAGCAGTGTTATTCCGAAGGGGATTATAACAAGCAGCGGGTGCGTGACAAGGGAAAGCGTAGAGTACCTTATTTCCCTTGAACCAATTTTCAGGCTCATTATTTCTGGAAGTTTTCCAACCATAAGTGAGGTTATGAAAACGGTGAAAATCACATACATAAATATGTTCAGAACCCCAGTACCTACGCCTCCCAGTGGATCGTTCATGAGGAGATCAAGAAGTGGACCCATTATACCCACAGGCGTATAGTTAATGAGGGCCGAGTTCACTGCTCCTGTGGAAGTTATGGTGGAACCGACGCTGAAGAGTGTGCTCTGCGAGATGCCCAGGGCCGTCTCCTTTCCCAGCATGTTGCCAGTGAAACTCATCCCCAGAGCTGTTATTGAAGGTATTCCGGACATTTCACCAAAGAATGAAAGAAATGAAGTAAAGACAAAAATTACCATTATCACGCCATACAGCATTGTTGCGAAGCGCTTGTTGTCGAAAACTTTGCCCAGTGAAAGAATCGAGGCAAGGGGAATCAGGAGGAAGGCCTCAAGCTCTACCATGTTTGTGAACCAGTCAGGATTGCCCAAGGGGAATCCGGCGTTTGCGCCATAAAAACCCCCTCCATTTGTCCCGATGGTTTTAATGGATTCCAGAGTTGCAACTGGGCCTAATGGGAGTCTGAATGCCGTATGGCTCAGTACCGGAGTTATGGTGAGATAAGGTGTCATTGTCTGCGGAATCCCGGAAAGGACCAGGATGAACGTGAGCACAACAGAAAGCGGAAAAAGAAGGTAGAATTCGGATACCAGGAAATCATGGTAAAAATTCCCTATTTTTCCATTTTCACTCAGTATCCCCCTGATGAATGCCATGGAAGCTGCAAACCCAATACCTGCTGAGATGAACATGAAGCCTGTTATTACAAAAGTGGTGCTGAAATAACTGAGATCAAACGGATTGGAGTAGTGCTGAAGATTTGTGTTTGTGAGAAAACTTGAGACAGTGTTGAATATGAGGCTTGGTGTCATGTGGTTGTTGGAGAATGAAAATGGAAGATCATGCTGGAAATAAATTACTGCAAAACCTATTGCCCCCAGAAACAGAGAGAAAATGAGGATGGATGTGAAATATTCTCTGAATTCCATCTGTTTTTTGGCATCCTCGCCGAGGAATCTCTCAAATGCCCTGACTATCGGGCCGCTTATACGGTCCATGGCTGTGGGTTCCCCCCTGTAGATTTTTGCTATGTAACCGGAAAGCAGGTAAGCAAGTACTGTGGCCAGAAGGATGTATATGATAATTATGAAAGAGCCTGAAACATAACGGTTCGTGGCGAAAAAATTGGCCCAGAAGTTGCCGCCAGACTGTGAAGAAACAGACGAAATTATCATAGTTTCTCAGCCGCCAGGATTGAAATGATAAGGTATACTATCAGTGCCAGGACAATAACTCCAATGACCAGATATGATACAGGCATTTCACGCTCTGGCTTTATGAAGAAACATTATTTAATTTTTTTCCGAAATATTTATATGCATAGGATATCCTGAACAAAAAAAAGCAGAACTTTAAAAATATCCCCTGACCCTCAGCCAGGGGCTAAATTTCTGTCCGGTTTGAAATGTGGGAGATTACGGCGGAGACAGCAGGTGCTGCGGTACAGCTTCAATTGCTGTCAGAGCAGCCAGAACAGCTGATACGACCAGCCCTATCCAGAATATTACCAGAACAACCGTCCAAAGTTTGGAGACTTTTTCCTTTCCGGGAAGCATGTCGTATATCAGTGTTGTGGGATACGTAAATACTCCCGTCAGTCCAAAAGCTATGTAAAGTCCCAGCATTGCTATTGGGCTGGAGGTCATCTTGTCCATGTAGGCGTTTGCACCGTAGTAAATTGCGATAAGTCCTGAAAACAGGGCAAGAATTCCCGTGAACTGGAGTTTCTGCTTCATTGCAATTGAGACTGCCATTATTACCAGTATGAGGCCTATTATGAGGTACGGATCATAGAACAATATGTTATAACTGCCCGGCAGTGGCCAGGTCATTTCGCCATATATGCCCATAATGGTTATGATCCCACCAAGTATTCCCAGAGGGTAAACTCCGGGTTTCAATACTTCCTCTATATCTTTAATTCCCCTACGGTACGCAATGTAAACGGAACCGGTAAGGTATATGGACACCACACCAACAAGTGACAGCGTGAACAGTTCCATTGCCAAATCATCTATGAATGCCATTTTGACACCGATTTGCACATTGTCGTGCGCTATTTAAAAAATTACATTAAATTATTGGTGACTATATTTAAATAGAAGATAAAATACTCCCGGTTGCAGGTATAAAAAATTATACAATCAGGCTGGGTTAAGAATATCCTCGGATGGCTTTCCCCATGTACGGACCAACCCTTGAATAACCCATCTTCCGAAAATAGTCCCTGACTCCTACTCCACTTATAACAAGGATTCTGGCAAGACCCCATTCATCCCGTACTATTGATTCTGCACTATTCATAAGTGATCTGCCCAGCCCTTTGTGCTGCCACTGGTCATTGCTATGCACGCCAACTGGAACGACTTCGCCAACGACCTTTATCTCCCTGATTATGGCTGATCCCTTCATCTCAGGCCTGTGTGCATTATCGGAAGGCTTTCTGAGGCGAAGAAAACCGAAAATATGATCATCGTTCTCGAATGACAGGAAAACCTCAGAACCTCCGGCTGCTGCGTAATCGCGCCTCACGAGTTCCATCTTCCCGCTTTCAGAAAGTGCCTTGCCAACTTCCCTGGTCCTGATCTCCATTGTCTTGATTCCTCTCTCCCTGAGCTTATCATCCACAATATTGTGGATATCGCTTCTCTTTACCCCGGCTTCAATGAATTCTACAGGGATGTCCCTCTGCATCCTCTGCACCCTGATCCATGGCGGCATCTTTTCCATGAAGTTGACAATGAGTTCAGATGCTGTTTCAGTGTCCATGGGCAAATATTTCCCCTGTTTCCATAGCCTGTAAAGAGCTGTGCCCTTCACAACAAGAGTTGGATATATTTTCAGCATGTCTGGCTTGAATGAAGGATCGGAGATCATGCGGTCAAAGCTTTTCAGGTCATCATCGAATGTGGAACCGTATATCCCTGGCATAAGATGATATACTATCTTCAGCCCTGCGTCCCTTGAAAGCCGGGTGGATTTCACAATTTCGGCTATCCCGTGCCCTCTGCCATTAATTCTCAGTACTTTCTCGTCAATTAGTTGAACACCAAGTTCAACCTTCGTTGTTCCGTAGGAAAGCGCGTCGTCGATCTCCTTTTCAAAAAACCAATCCGGTTTCGTCTCAACCGTCAGCCCAACACATCTTCTTGCTGCAGTCTCGTTCTCAAGCATTGCCTCTTCAAGGTTTCCCGAAACATGCATGTTCATTGCATCAAAGCAGCCCTTGATGTATGATTCCTGATAATCTTTGCTTCTGGCAGTGAATGTGCCTCCCATTATTATGAGATCAACTTTGCTTGTATCATGTCCAATGGTGTCCAGCTGCTTGAGCCTGTTGAACACAATGCTGTAGGGATCGTAGTTGTTATTTCTCCCCCGGAGAGCCGCGGGCTCATGGCCGGTGTAGGCTTGTGGAGAATTATTGTCCAGGCCACCAGGGCAGTATATGCATTTCCCGTGAGGACAGCTCTCCGGAGAGGTCATTGCAGCAACTACAGCAACGCCTGAGATTGTTCTTGTTGGTTTTATCCTGAGTAATCTTGTCTTTTCAGCAGGTACAATGCCGGAACGCAATATTTCTGTGTCGCTTGGTATATGGTCAAGCCTGAGGTCCCTGGCCAGAGTTAATTTCCTCTTCTGAAGTGAATCCCTGTCGGAAATGATGCCATCGGAGATCTCTTTTCCTATTATCTGGTAAAATTCCATTCCCGTTATGATGTCAAATTAGAATAAAATGATTCCATTCCGTGCGGGATATTGGATATTATACGGTATTGTTCAGAACAGAACAGCAGCGTGATTAAGCCGCCCTCAACTTGAACCGGATGCCCTTCTCACTTTTAGGCGCTTCAGGGAACCGTAAGGTTAATTGCCTCCCCGTTTATGATTGATCATGGTTGAATTTGAAACTGTGGAGCTGAAGCTTCCCGAGAACTGCAACGTGATTATTGGTTATTCCCACTTCATAAAAACTGTTGAGGACCTGAATGAAATCATCAGAACCTATATCCCGTCTGCAAGATATGCAATCTCATTTTCAGAAGCATCAGGTGACAGGCTGATACGGTTTGAAGGGAATGACAGGGAGCTGATATCCTTTGCTAACGAAAGCCTTGCAAGAATTGCCGCCGGGCATACGTTTATGATAGTGCTGAGAGACGCATATCCCATACAGATTCTGAACCAGATCAAATCCTGCCAGGAGGTTGGGCGAATTCTGGCAGCCACGGCAAACCCGCTTACTATCCTTATTTTCAAGACTCCCCGGGGAAATGGCATTGCCGGGGTGGCAGACGGATTCAGCCCACTTGGCGTTGAAAACGAAGACCACAAAAATAAGAGGAAGAAACTGCTACGGGATATCGGGTATAAATCCTGAGGGCCCGTAGTGTAAAGGATATCACCTAGGCCTCCGGAGCCTATGATCCGGGTTCGAATCCCGGCGGGCCCGCTTTCGTTTCCGTGAAGTGATACACAGTTTACGAACCTAAATTAAATGGTTCAGCATTACGCAGTTGAAAGCATTTGATCAGGGCTGTTCTGTTTGACATGGATGGTACTCTCCTGGACAGCGAAACGCTGTCCGAAAAAGCAACCAATTATGGATTCATGGAAATTCTGGGAAGAGGAATCACGGCTGAGGAGCATTCACAGCTCATAGGAAGGCCGGTGAAAAAGATACTCTCACAGTGGTTCCCGGACAAGGGTGAGGCTATTTATGACACGGGCAGACTTTATTTCAACAGCAAGCTTTCAACAGTGGAGACTTATCCCGGAATAAGTGAAGTTCTGGAGAAACTGAGCCGGAAATATGATCTTGGCGTGGTAACATCCAGCCACAGGATTGATGCACAGAGGCTTCTGACACTTTCCGGACTGCTGGGCTATATCCGGCTGTATGTTGGCCAGGAAGATACGGAATACCAGAAACCCGACCCTGAACCGCTGAATCTTGCGCTGAAAAGATTAAACATGAGCAACCGTGAAGCAGTCTACATCGGTGACCAGCCCTACGACATAATTGCTGCCCATGAAGCTGGAATCCCTGCAGGCGCAGCCCTGTGGGGATCGGGGAATATGGAGAGGCTGGAAATGTACCAGCCGGACAGGTTTATGAAAGAACCTGAAGAAATCTTTGATTTCATTTCAGAATATAATCAGCCATAGGTTATCTGTTCCTGGCTGCCTCATAAATTATTTCACGGCAGCAGGTTTCGTTCGATATAGGTAAATACTCTCGACAGATGCATAAAAATGGCTTCTAGACTTTCGGTCCGGAAAGAAGAAATCGATGGTGTTTCACTCAGGAATAATCCCCTTGGGGATCCTGAAATGAGGGATATTTTTATCATAGAGCATAACAGCAGGGATGACACGCCTATTTTGATAGGGCTTGCTGGCTTCTTTGGCACGGCCCAGAGCTTCCTGAATCGAAGTTTTACAAACATGGATTTCCTTGGAACTCTGGAAATTATTGCCCATAGCAATCCTGATCTACCCTTCATCATAGCTCTGCCGGATACCATGACAGGACTTCGGGGAAACCAGTACCTCAATTCAAGTGCTGTGGGAAATTACGAGGATTTTATAACTGGGGACCTGCATGATTTCCTTGAAAAAAAATATGGCAGAAGGAAAATAGGGATATTTGGAAAGTCCTCCGGCGGTTTTGGTGCCTATAACCTGGCTTCACAGCATCCGGATATATTCTCTGGTTTCGTGGACGTTTCTGGTGATTCTGCCTTCGAGTTCTGTTACCTGAAGGACTTTCCCGGCGCGTTTGAGACAATAAAGAAATACGGTACGGGGAATTTCCTGACAAAATTTCTGGGGAACCCATCCCACACAACTGCGGAACTTGATACGCTTAATCTCGTGGCAATGTCCGCATTCTATTCACCAAGAGAGGACGAGGATGCGGGCATAGGGCTTCCTTTCAGTCTGGATACTGGCCTCCTGAGGGAAGAAATATGGAAAAAGTGGCTGGAATTTGACCCGGTAAGAAATGTAAGAGACCGCATGGAGAACCTGGGGAAGCAAACGGTGATTTTCCAGGTGGGGAATCGTGACGAGTTTTCCCTGAATCTGGGTATCAGTGCATTGAATACCATTCTCAATGAAAATGGCATCGCAAATACAATTATGCGATATGATGAAGGCCACTTTGGAATAGACTATTTCTATAGAGATTCCATACCGATGCTGATTCAGGGTATATCCTGAGAGCCTGGAGTGAAGCGCTAATTATATTATGGATACATCGTTATTCCACTGTGGAAACCAGATCCATTACTGCAGAGGATTACCTTAAGGCAATTGATGAATTCACACTTTACAACGGATATGCATCGCTCAGTGAGATCGCACATCTTCTGGGAACAGCAAGGCAGAGCGCATATGACGAAATTAAGATTCTAGTGCAGAAAGGACTCGTGGAACGGCGATCAAGAGGCGAATATGTTCTCACCAGGGAAGGCAGCGTCGAGGCAAACATATTCCTCAGGAAGCACAGGATAGCCGAAATACTTCTCTGGAAGTCACTTTCACTCCCATGGGAAACCATCGACGATGAGGCAATGGGAATTGAGCATGGCATTACAGAAACAATCGCAGTTGCTGTCTGCAGAAAATACGGATGCGATTCATGTCCCCATGGAAACCCTGTACCTGATGAAAACGGCATGGTGCATGAAATTCACGATATCTTCTTCAGTTCACTTAAGCCCGATAGAAAGTACAGGATTTCCCGTGTGATTTTTGAAAACTCTGAAATACTTCATTACCTTGGAACCAGATCAATGCTTCCCGGATATGAGGTAGCGACCGACCACCAGGGAATGCTGTGCATCCCCTCTAATGTTGGTGAAAAAGTTCCTGAATCAGTTGCAAGAGCGATGACATACCTAACATTTAATGAATAAGTCTTAAGTATTTAAGAAAGCTGTAAGGCTATCCTTACATGAATACATATGACTTCGGTAACCGGCACAGTGTGCTGGCCAGAATGGGGCCTGCATGGCTTGTTATGATAGCCGATGTTGATGTTGCCAGCATCATTACAGGGCTGGAAACAGGTTCCCTGTACGGATATCATGTTATTTTCATAATGCTGGTGCTTGCAATTCCGCTGGCCATAATGCAGTATGCATCCGGAAAGCTGGGCGCAGTCACCGGAAAGGGCATAGGGGATGTTCTAAGGGAAAGATACAGCCGGAAGATTTCGGGAATTGCTTCAGTACCCATGGCCATGACTGATATTCTCTCATACATTGCAGAATATGCAGGAATCGCCATTGGCTTTGCACTTTTAGGAATTTCCCCAATCATATCCATACCTGTTGTGTACGTTATACACAACGCCATCGTATTTTCCAGGAAATATGACGGGATAGAGAAAATACTCATACCCGTTTCACTGGTGCTCGTCATATCCATAATTTCCACCGTATTTATTTTCAGGCCCAGCTTCAGCAACGTCATGATGGGATTGACGCCATTCCAGCCCTATGGAAACAGCGGTTTTGATTATTACATTGTGGCAAACATAGGTGCAGTGATTATGCCGTTCATGCTGTTCTATCAGGCAGGAGCTACGGCTGAAAAGAGGCTGGGGCTGAGTGATCTCAGGCTCATCAGAAATGAGACCTATATGGGTGCAGTGGTCAGTGAACTTCTCATGGTTGGCATAGTTATTGCAGGGACTTTCATTGGTGGAGAAATGGGAGTTGGGGCACTGGCATCTGCCATGAAGCCTTTTGGATCTCTTGCTCCCTACATTCTCGCCGTTGGATTCATATCTTCTGGGTTTCTTGCCCTGGTTGTGATCTCTCTGGGATCGTCGTGGGGAATTGGAGAAACTCTTTCATGGGGAAACCATGATTCTGGAATAACCCCATCCAGCAGAAAATTCTTTTACCTGTACGTGGGAGAAAGCCTCCCCGCCATGGTAATTGCAATCTACCTTGGTTCAGATCTTCTGGGACTTGTGATCAACCTCATGGTTATTTTCGTGATCGTGCTCATCCCAATCGGCCTGCTACTGGGAAAACTCGTTTCTGATGAGACTGTCATGGGTGATCATGCCTTTTCCAGATCATACATGGCTCTGTACTGGGCCACATTCACTGTTATAGAAGCAGCGGGAATATGGGGTATAGCCCTCTCAATCTGAATGCTGCTCCACGTGATAGATTCAGCCTGGGAGCTTGACTGAAATGATTCAGTTCACATTGCCGCCTGCAAAGGCCAGGGAATACACTATTTCAGAATTCTCATTTATGGTCTCACTGCCTGAGAAGCGGTCCAGGGTGCCATCAACGGAAAGGGTGTATGTGTATTCTCCAGCAGCCAGGTGCTTTGGGCCCCTGACGGGAATTCCGGGGTCAGGAACCAGCAAAGCCTGCCTGAGGAATGCGTAGATATTTTCCGCCTTATCCGCATGCCGTATCAATCCTCCCGAATAGGTCATGACCCACACGGGTTTATTTTTCTCATAGACAATTTCAATTCCTGAAAAATGAGCGGCCCCGAAATAAATGTCCACATACCTATAATCATCTCGGATGAATTCATGCTCCTTTGCGCCGGATATCGCAGATAAGACCTTGCCGGACAGTGATGCATATGTCTGTTTCTTAGCCTCTGAAAGAAATTCCGGGAATGGGATCTGGTGCACTGGCACCCTCACTCTTCCTCTAGAACCTTTCCGTATATGCCCACAATTTCCCTGTATCCCAGACTCTTGTAGAATCTCAGGGCAATGAGATTCTGTGATGGGAACTCAGCAGTAATAATGCTTATCTTCCTCTTCTTAAGTTCCTCATAACTCCTTGAAATAAGCATTTTACCCGCGCCTGATCTCCTGAACTCAGGCATTATGTAGAAATCGGTTATTCTCGCCTCCTTTTCAGGAAGGTAATAGCACCTGTCCAGGATATTTATGAGCATTACTCCAAGTATTTTGCCGCCCCTTTCTGCCAGGAGAGATATGTGCCTCTCTGGGTTTTTTACGGCTTCCTTAAGGCGATCCTCGGCATCCTTCTTTGCTTTGTCTGAGACCACAAATATGGAGTCAAATTCCCCATTCAGCTTCTTGAGTCTCAGTATCAGATCAACAGATCCATCGATATCAGCAGCAAGCATTTCCCTAACCACAATCTTATCTTTCATTCTTAATACCTCCAGGTAAATCCCTTATAAGCTTTTCATCCATCAGCTTCAGAAACATATTCCTGTTGAATTCTATGAGTTCCTGCGCAGTTTTATAGAAGCCTTCCCTTGAGTTTGTCTTCCTTGCAAGGCCCATCTCAACAGTTTTTGAAGCCACAGCCGACGCAACACTGGGATAGAGTTCCCAGTCATCCATTGTAGGTACAATATGATCCTCATCCGGGTTTTTCACGAAATTGGCTATTTCGTATGATGCAGTCACCATTATGTCAAAGTTTACCCCTTTTGCCCTGGCATCAAGAACACCACGAAATACTCCGGGAAATACAAGGCTGTTGTTCACCTGGTTCGGGAAATCCCCTCTGCCTGTTGCCACAATCTTTGCTCCTGCCTTCTTTGCCTCCTCGGGCCATATTTCCGGTATGGGGTTTGCCAGTGCGAAGACTATGCCATCATTGTTCATTGTCCTGATCCATTCCGGCTTGATTGTGCCAGGTCCTGGCTTTGATGCAGAAATTATGACATCTGCACCATTGAATGCCTTTTCAGATGGACCCCTCAGTCTCTCTGAATTGGTCTGCATTGCCAGTTCATACTTCCAGGGATTGTTTATCATCAGACTGTCAATGTCCTCTCTTTCCGGCTCAAGTATCCCCTTGGAATCAGCCAGTGTCATGTTGCCTTTCTTGAAACCCGCCGCAGCCAGAAGATGTGCAGCTGCTATGTTTGCAGCTCCTGAGCCGAGAAGAACAACTTTTGTATCTTCAATCTTCTTATTAACCACCCTCAGGGCGTTAATGACACCAGCCAGCGTGATGCACGCCGTTCCAAGCTGGTCATCGTGCCAGGCTGGAATAGAAAGACTTTTCTGCAAAGTCTCGAGGATATAGAAGCACTTCGGGGATTCTATGTCCTCCAGATTGAAACCTCCAAAGGTAGGTTCAAGAGCCTTTGCAACGCTTATGAATTCCTCCCGGCTTGCGATCCTTATTGGAACCGGCACAGCGTTCACAGCCCCAAGTACGTTGAAAATCAGGGATTTTCCTTCCATCACCGGCATTGCCGCCTCTGGGCCCACGTTTCCAAGCCCCAAAACCCTCGAACCGTCGGTAAGTATCGCCACCGAATTCCATCTTCCTGTCAGTTCGAACGAACTGTCACGTTCCTTGGCTATCTTCAGAGAGACTGCAGCAACTCCTGGTGTGTACCAAAAAGAAAAATCCTGCAGCCCTCTTACCGGAACCTTTGGAAGAACCTGGATTTTACCCTTGTAATATTCAGAATAGGCGATTGCCTCTCTGTTGAATTCTTCCGTCCTGGATATATCATCCATATTCTCAATCAGGTAGCCCTAATTTGCATATAAGGGTGTTCTGTTATATGTAAGCGCTTTCCGGTACCATCTGAAAAAATATTAAGCAATTTTTCCTTAGGGATTACCATGGAAATAAGTAATGTCAAGATAGATTGGGCACCTATCCTTGAAGGCCAGATAAAGTACCTGGAAGAGATCTATCCTGATGTTGCCATCAGAGAAACCTACCGGGATATCATCGAACGGCTCAATGAAAACAAGATCAAATCCAGGATCATACTTAACGGAATAACAGTTGCAGGCTATGCATTCGTTATGGAGAGCAACCTTCTAAGCGATAGAATATACGGATCACTGGGATTCACTGACGGTGCGTTTGCATCTGAAGTGAGAATCCGGAACCTTGTGGAATGGGCGGAAAACATTGCAAAGGCTCAGGGGAAGTATCTGATGATCAATGATATCTTCAGAGCAGAGGAAGCCTCGGAGAAGATCCTGACTGACACTGGTTACACCAGGGTGAGACGTGACAGAATGGAAATTTCTCTGGACGAATTTAACATGGAAAGTGAAAATTACCCCCAGGAGTTTGAAATACTGCCTGCAAACAATACAACATACCAGGAATATTCAAAAGCAGAATTTGATGCGTATGCTGGAACACCGGATACGATTCTTTTCAATACCACAAGCGAAGCCGACCGTATTTCCATGGCAAGGGCCATTTTCAACGGAGCGTACGGAGAAATAATCCCGTCAGCCAGCAGTATAATCCGGCATCATGGAAATCTCATTGCTGCAATTATAGCCACAACAAAGCCTGAAAAGCAGGCAAATGGAAGCCGTTCAATGCTTGTGGACATCTTTGTAAACAGGGATTACAGGGGAAATGGGCTCGCAACAACCATGATGATAAACTCCCTGAACAGGCTGAAGTATCTTGGATTTGAGACGACGGAACTTTGGGTGACAAGTGGAAACGAGGCTGCTCGCATATATGAGAAGCTTGGTTTCAGGCCATCAGGATCGGCAAAGGAAGTCTTCTACTACCGCAAGCCATAGAACGTGGGGGGATCAGATAATGGAGCCGATTGCGCCCAGGATGACTGGCAGAATGAAGTTGTCATCAAAAGGATAATAGGCCACACTTTCAACCACGGCAGATATTACGCCTATGCCAATTCCGGCATACCCTATCATGAAATATCCGAATATTCCTGAAAAGGCAAATATGGCCATGAAGCCGGCAACTGACTTGCGCCTGTTATAGGGGATCCTTGGTGAATGTATCCTTATGCCGAATAATGTTGCCATTGAATCTCCTATTGTGGTGGCGAAAATTATCACTGCCAGCACATGAGTGGAATCCACTACCCCCATTGCTATGAGCATCCCGGCTGCAAACCATATTGCACCCATCCCGAGTGGAGAGGAATCCCTCTCCAGGCTGAAAAGTGTCTTTGCAACGGCGCTAGCCGGAAAAAGTGCATAGTAATTACCAATGATATAGAATGGGAAAACAGCCATCGTTATGGCGATTCTGCCATGGCCCTCGCCCATTATGAGGACAAGAAGAATCATGGCAACCCCTGCCCCAATCTGAATAATGTCTCTGGTAATCTCCCTGTGTTTATCATTCCCCTTTGATCTGTCATTATCCGCTACGTAATGCAGGCTCTTTTTGTCTGAAAGCAGAGAAACAGCTGTGCCTAGGCCCACCGCTATGTCAAAGAGCTCCCAGTCAACTGCCTGAACACGCAATGCATAAAGTACACCCCCTATAATGAGAAGGAGCGGCATTATGAAGAAGAATCTCCGGGTGTACAGGACCCGTGCACTTATGACAGAAATCACAAATACAAGTGCAGGCATGAAAGTGTGAAAAAGCAGGAATACTGGAGCAGAAAAAGCCAGACCAGCCAGATAGGCGATCCAGAATCTTTTGGGCCACATAATTAGTGTAAAAAGAGATAGAGAAATCGCTGAAATTAGTGCCACAAACTCCAGCATGTTCAACATACAATGCCGTATATGTTTAATTTTATAAATAAGCTATCCCATAGGGATATGATCAAAGAAGTGCAATGGCACCTGCTATGATGAGGAGGATAAATGGAACCGCAAACCAGGGACTTGCAAGTGCTATGAGGCCTGCCACACCAATGACAATCATTATTATGCCTCCATCGTGTTTCCTGGAAGAAACCATGAGTGCACCAAAGAGGCCAATCAGACTGAAAAGAAGCACCACATAAGCAGGGCCAGATAGGCTGGCAACGCCTCCAAATAATTTTGACACGTGTGAAATGGCCAAAGCAAGACCTGCCAGCACAACACCTATTAATCCCCCAATGAACCCGATCAACTGTTCGATTTTTCTCTTGGCCATCTATTAAGTTAAGTATCATAATCTATTATTATTTTCGCTTAACTCTTTATTGTTCACCCATCATCAGGTGACAGAACTAAAAGTTAAGGTATTGGTATGGGTTATCCAAGAATGCAGGTTTTAGCTTCATCATCCAGCCTGAGAACGGACGTAAAAGGGTATAATGTTCCTGCCATTGTTAGCAGGTTGAGCCTGATGAGTCCAGATATTATTTTCCTGACGGAGAAGGATGACATGGCAGGAGAACTCGGAACAGCAATGAGGAACCATTTAAACTCCAAGATTATCGATTGCAGTCAGGACCCTGCTCAATTTGTAAAGTTCCGGGAAGAGTTTTTCAAGAAATCCATAAACACGCCTGAAGCTGCTGTTAAAAAGAATATGATTGACCTGATAGACGACACTATCTACAGCTATCTCTCCAACTACTGGAGAGACTGGGACACAGTAAATTCTGAGGTAACAGATTCCCTGTTCAGGGCGAAGCACAAGCTTGTGGAATCAGTATTTTATGAGCTGGAGCATGGGTTCTGGCATGCGCAGAACAAGCTTATCATTGATCGGATCCTCAGCGGGCAGCCCACAGGAAAATCCATCATAGTATCAAGCGTTGAAAGGAGATACTGGTTGGTGGACAGAATTAAGAATCAGATTCCTCAGCTTTAAATACAGAATAATAATTTCCATGAGTACAGCCCCACAGAATCGGGGAAAAGCAGTGATGATTTAATGACAATATTTCAGGGAAAAGCTACAAAAAAATTCACAGGCGGCAAGCTTAAAGCCGGAAGAAGCAAGAGAAGGTATGAACTTGGCAGAGAGCCAACCCTCACGAGAATTGGACCCGAAGCCAGGAAGGTTATGAGAACAATGGGCGGGAACTCAAAATCCGTGCTCATGAGAGCAGAAAAAGCCAATGTCTATAACCCAAAGGACAAAACTACCAAAAGCGTTCCAATAAAGACCGTTAAGGAAAATCCGGCAAATCCCCACTACGTGCAGAGGAATATAATGTCAAGAGGGACTGTCATACAGACTGAACTTGGCGAAGCCAGAGTAACATCCAGGCCAGGCCAGGACGGAGTTGTTAACGCAGTTCTCCTATGACCCTGACACTTTACAGCCAGTATTTTAACCCAAAATCCAGCAGGAGGCTGGGAAGAAGAGTGTCCCTTGCAGCTGCCAGAAATTTTACCGACGGCAAGCTGGAGGAAATATTAAAGTCCATGAACATAAAATACGAGATTCGCGATGCCAGATATCCACGCATTCCTTGGGAAAAATCAAAGATGTTCATCGTGGAGGCAAATGTTAAAAAATCAACTCTTCTTAGCCTTATTGAGCGGAAGCTCTCCTGATTTCTTTCTTTTCTTGTAAGTGTAGTACTGAAGAGGATGCTTGAGCCAGTCCCTGTGGCATACTGGATCTTCTCCCCAGTAGCAAAGATGGTTTGATCTGAGCACCGTGCACTTTGGCGGAGAATATTCAGTGCTTGAAATCTCACCGGTCACATGGTTCACCTGATACGTGGTCATGCGTTCATTGAAGTCAGGTGCAGTTTTGAAGAGGCCTATGATTCCCTCATTGTTCATGCCTATCTTATGCAGGAAACTTACAAGTGTGAATCTTGCCATATGCGGAAGATTTACGCCGTCACGCATCTGTGTAATATATTCCTTTATGCAGGGTGGAAACAGGGTGGCGTCGACCTCGCCCAGGTCAATGGACTTCTTAATGCCGGACTTCTGGAAAATATCAATTATCTCATCGATGCTGTCACTGACTGGAGCGGTTATGGAATAGCTTTCCTCGTCCGGCAGGCCGCTGAATATTGAGGATAGCTTCCTGACGAATGCTTCTCTTACTATCTTTGCCGCAACTTCCCTGTCGCAGTATACTGTCCCATGCCTCAGGCTCTGGTAAATGAGGCGGTATTTGTAGCCGCTCAGCCGGGATGTGAGGTTCACGAATTCACCGGCTCGGATCATATAGAGGCGGGTCATTTCGTCATATTCCATGGTTACGCCGTATCTCCGGGCGTAATCTGGAACAAATTCACTGGCAATTGTCCTGCTCATGAGGAAACCTTCAAGCAGGTCACGGGCATGGTTCAGTACCCTTGAGGTCAGTATAGGTTCGCCAATCCTTCTCAGGATCCACAGGGTAAGCGGAAGGCACCTGAGATCCTCAGCGGATGTAATTTCCCGCGATTCCTGATCATTCATTGCCTCAATTATGAGGCGGAAAGCATTGTGCCTCAGCCTTTCGCTTTCTCTGTCATTTGACTCCAGAAACCCCCTAATTCTCGCCGCGTCTGCGTCAAGATATATGTTGGTGCCTGCCGGAATCATCTCACGATATTTCCATCAGTTCCCTTGGAGCTGTTGTGATAAGCTCGAAGCCATCCTTCTTCACAATGACATCGTCTTCTATCCTAACTCCACCTACCCTTGGGACATATACTCCGGGTTCAACAGTCACAACCATGTTTGCCTTGAGCGGGAAATCATAGTTCGAGGAAAGTGCAGGATGATCATGGACATCCATGCCAAGGCCATGCCCCAGTGAATGAATGAATCTGCCCTTGAACTTTGTGGAATCTATTATCTTCCTTGCAACAGCATCAACATCCTTCCCGTTGACATTTTCCCTGATGGTTTTCATGCTCTCGTCCTGTGCCCTGAATACGACATCATACATTTCACGCTGATCCGGGCTTGCACGCCCGAATACAACGGTTCTTGTGATGTCAGAGCAGTACCTGCGGTATCTTGCCCCGAAATCTATGAGCACAAAGTCATTCTTTTTCAGTTTCCTGACTCCTGGTGAGTAATGGGGCATGGATGCGTTCTCGCCGAATGCCACTATGGTGCTGAATGAAGGCTCTGAAGCACCGAGCTTCATCATCTCATAGGCAATGAGGGCAGAGACCTCACTTTCTGTCATTCCCTCCTTGAGCTTTGTCACTGTGCTCTCAAAGGCCTCGCTTCCTATTTTTGCGGCTTCCCTTATTCTTGACAGTTCCTCGGGTGATTTCATCCTGCGTGCTTCCATTATTGATGATGAGACATCAACAAATTCTTTGTCGGGAATTATGCGCAGTACATCCTTGTATCTGCTCACTGTCAGAGCGGAATAATTCAACCCTATGGAATCAAGGCCTCCAAGGTTATCCTTGATGGTCTTCTCGAATTCCGCCTTTCCGTTTGCCACTATGACTTCAAGCCCTGTCTTTCTTGCAGTCTCTTCTTCAAGAGCGGATGTTATTATTTTCACTTCGTCCGGCTTCACAATGAGTGCGGAACCCTCAAACAGGCCCCCGTCCACGCCGGTAAGGTAAAAAAATGTCTTGTCCACGGAGTTTTCATCCCCCTGAATAATCAGTATGGCATCAGTTTCCCGGGCATATCCAAACACATTTTTGAAATCCATAATATCAGTAGACCATCTTTAACGGAAATAAAGCCTTTCCCACATAATACGCTACGGCTTGATATGAAATTTTTGGGCACTATTAGTATTATTGATATTATTACTGTTGTTTATTCCAAATTATTAGTAATTTTCTCAATATTGTTGAAAAGATTGAAATATTGAGTTCAGAATAACCCTCCAATGTATAAACGAGGATTACTGCTGTATTCCGGAGGATTGGACACTTCTGTTATCCTGAAGATGTTGCAGGAGAAGCTGGGCATGGATGTTGTTACCCTGACCCTTGATGTGGGGCAGGAGGAAAACGATCTTGCCGCAATAGCTGAAAAAGCCTGGAAACTGGGCGCATCTGACGTCATAACAAAGAATGTGAAGAACGAGTTTGCAGGCGGATACATTTCCAGGGAGATAATGGCAGATGGCATGTATGATGGAGCATATCCCCTCTCCACAAGCATTGCGCGGCCTCTGATGTCCCTTGAAGCCGTTAATGCCGCAGATACCCATGACTGTGATGTCATAGTCCATGGCTGCACTGGCAAGGGCAACGACCAGGTGAGGTTTGAGGTATCAATCAGGGCCCTGAATCCGGACCTTAACGTTATTGCACCAGTGCGGGACTGGGGGCTCAACAGGGACCAGGAGATGGAATATGCCTCGAAGAACGGAATTCCGGTCAAACTGGGGGGGAAATACTCCACCGATGAGAACCTTTGGGGAAGGTCCGTGGAAGGTTCAGATCTTGAAGATCCGAGGAAACCCATACCAGCCGATGCCTATGCCTGGGTTACGCCGCCGGACCAGACCCCACACGAAGCCGTTGAATTTACACTGCAGTTCACTGCAGGAATTCCTGTGGAAATCAACGGCGTCAGGAAACCACTTGCAAAGATTGTCTCGGACCTCAATGGAATTGCCGGCAAGGCGGGGTATGGTGCCATAGATCATCTTGAGGACAGGGTCACCGGAATAAAGAGCAGGGAATTTTATGAATGCCCGGCTGCATCTGTGATCATAAACGCCCACAGGTCCCTGGAACGGATGACACTGAGCCGGGAGGAGGCTGCATTCAAATCCATAATCGAATCAAAGTGGACCACCATGACATATGACGGCCTGTGGTTTGATCCCCTGATGGATCACCTGAACAGTTTCCTGAAAAGCGTCAACGCCTATGTATCCGGAACTGTATCCCTCAAGCTGCAGAACGGGAATCTGTTTGTTCAGGGAATGGAGAGTCCGTACACCCTCTACAATTATGAGAAATCAACCTATGGAATGCACGACACTTTCAATCAGTCCTATGCCAAGGGATTTGTTGAGCTCTTCGGGATGCAGACTGTAAACACCAACAGCGTCAGGAAGAAGGCAGTGGCAGAAATATCCAAGAGTTTCTGATTCCTTATGAATAAGATATGGGCCAGCGGTGCTTCGGATGATTCTCTGCCATACCTGAACAGGCTGATGGTTGATGATGACATACGGACTGACAGGAACATGGTGGATTACGAGGTACTTTCCCTGGTTGCGTACCATCTGCAGATAATGAAACAGGACCTGATTCCGCGTTATGAAAGCGTCCGGATACTTCATGCGCTTGCCGAAATTTATTCCACCGACCCTGACCTGAGTGCAGATCTGGAGGATGTTCACGGAAATGTTGAAGCAATGGTGATTGAAAAAGCAGGAGTTTCAGGCAAGAACCTCCGGCTATTCCTTTCAAGGAACGAACAAATACAGACAGATATCCTGCTTTTTACACGCCACCATCTGCTGAATATTGCATGGGAATGCGCAGGCATAGCAGAGATCATCCTTGCAAAGAGGGATGAGATTAAGGGGGTGATGCCCGGCTACACGCATTACAGGCAGGGAATGGCAGTCTCTTCTGTAACATATATGGATTATCTTGCCTCCATATTCTACAATCGCTCAAAAAAAATGCTTGATGCCTTGCATGGGAACGAAATATTGCCTCTGGGATACGGCTCAGGCTTCGGATCGCTTTCAGGAGTTGATTTCAAGGAAGTTGCAAGCTTACTTGGGCTGAAGCGCGGTGATGTGAATCCAATGTACCTGGCATCGCAGAGAGGCATGGATGAACTGAATTCCATCTTCCAGCTGTCCCTAATGATGCTGGAACTTTCAAGGATCTCCCAGGACTTTATCCTTATGTCCGGAGATGAAATGCCTGTATTCATTCTTCCAGCCGGTTTCACAACAGGCAGCTCACTCATGGCAAACAAGAGGAACCCAGACTTTCTGGAAATGACGCAGGGCTACGCAGCAGAAATAGCAGGAAAAATTTCAGGCGTCATTATGACTGTTATCTCCAAATCCTCAGGATATCACAGGGATTTTCAGCTGGTAAAGAAGGAGCTTGTGGATTCATTTTTACTGGCTGAGGATATTTTGGCGGTTGCAGGCCGCTTTTTCAGTGGAATTGAATTCAACCCCAAGGGCTCACGCAGCATTGTACAGAACTCATCCTATGCAACAGCAAACGCCCATAAGCTGTTCAGGGAAGGAAAAACATGGAAGGATTCCTACAGTGCAGTCGGTGAAATGGTGAGGAATGGAAAGACTCTGGAAGAAATCGATCCAGAAGAGATAAGGAGCATTAACAACGATCTCATCCATGGGCTGAAAACGGAAATTATGGACCTCAAGGACAGTACTATGCAGCATTACCTCGATATAATTGCACAGGCACGAACAGTGCAATAGGGGCAGGTCTTTCATTCTTGCCGGAAACTTTCCATCCTGCGGAAGATCGACCTGCAGGATTCAAAGAAATTAATTACTCTCGGAAATTCTATTCACCATTGAAAAACCATATCATGCAAGGACAAGATTCTCATACGCCTTCACCCCATCGGACTTCTTCACCACTATTATTGTCTCGTTTGAGCATGATATGAGCTGAAGTATGTTCACCCCCACAGAATAGAGCCTCTCCGTGATCCGCATGACAAAGCCGGGTACCTGCTCTATCTCCTTTGGGGACAGGATGTGTATTGCACTGACATCACGCTCTATTGTAACCTGTCCGCCTGCAGGAAGCTTCCCGCTTCTCAGCTCATCCACTATGTATACCACGGAATCTGTGAGATACGTGGCCGATATATAGCTGACATTGAGAGTCTTCTGGGATGTTAGAACGGTGATCTTATCCTGGAGTGTAACCTTACTCTGCATCAGAAGATCCTCAACATATGTGAAGTCTGCCTTTCTCCTGCTGGATTCTTCCATTATCTTGTTCAGGGAATATCTTATGCTGGCAGGGCTGAGATCAGGATACTTTTCCCTGATTTCCTCGGCCAGTTTGCTTATATTTATTATCCTGTCCTTAAGGAATGAATATGTTTCGGGCCTCAGCTTCAGGAACTGCCTCACCGTTGCCTCCACTGTACCTCTTCCCTTTCTCGGTTGGGCCATACTATGGAGATTATAACGATCATATAGTTTTTGCCAGTCATTCCACAGAACTGCCAGTAACGGCAACGACATATACACTGCCTGCTGTTTCTGCATAATTTTGGCAAATTATTTTTGCTGCGTTGATTTCACACTAGTTTTCTTATAATTTCCGCACGGCAATGTGGAAGTATTTATCCGGATATGATATGCACAGGAAATTGCTAATAACGGAGATATTTCACAGCATACAGGGGGAAGGGCTTTACATGGGCATTCCCATGCTATTCATAAGAACAAACAGGTGCAACCTGAGGTGCAAATGGTGCGATTCCACCTACACCTTCACTGGCGGAGAAGAAATACCGCTTCAGGAACTGGTTCGTACTGCCTCAGAGAGCTGGGAGGAGTGGGTATGCCTCACGGGAGGGGAGCCACTTCTCCAGAGGGAAGCTCCTGAATTTGTAAAAACAGTTACAGCAAGGGGAAAGAAAGTGCTCATTGAAACAAGTGGATCTCTTCCGGTTGATGAATACACAAAAATTGAGAATGCTGTCATAGATATGGATGTTAAGACCCCATCTTCGGGAGAAGAGAAAAGCCTAAGGCTGAGCAATCCGGAACACCTGAGAAAACCGGATTATGTGAAATTTGTAATAGCTGATGAAAATGATTATGCATTTGCAACGGATTTTATGTCGAAGCATAATTTGAGATGTGAAGCCGTTTTCCAGCCGGCCTGGGGGACGGATATCAGATGGCTGGCAGAGTCTGTGCTGAAACAGGGTCTCAGTGTAAGGGTACTCCCTCAGCTTCACAAGCTCATATGGGGAGAACGAAGAGGTGTATGAATGTCGTATGATACAATATATTCCGGCAGATTCTACTTTCAGGATGAGTTCAGGGAACTTGAGGTTGCTGTCAGTGACGGGGTTATTTCTCACATAGGAAAAGCAATAACTGGGGCACCGGTCACAAAGCTTGAAGGGGCAATAATTCCAGCAGGAACCGACATACATGTGCACTTCAGGGACCCCGGGGAAACAGACAAGGAAGATTTCAGCACCGGCAGCCTTTCAGCGGTATATGGTGGGACAACCACGGTTTATGATATGCCAAATAACCTTGTTCCTGTTTCTGACTATTCTGTTTTCCAGGACAAACTCTCATCCGTATCCTCCAGATCAAACTGCGATTTCGGCCTGTATTCACTTTACAACGGCAGGAACGCCGATCTGATAAGCCCAAGGAGCAGTGGCATAAAGATATTCCTTGGGGGAAGCACAAACTCCACTGCAGTTGATCAGATTTCTGACAGTGACCTCAAGGTCCTGGATTCCATGAATGTGCCCGTGGTGTTTCACGGGGAGGATGCAGCCTGCCTGAAGGCCAATTCTATCCCTGAGGAAAATTCACTGATGGATCATGACAGGGCCAGGCCTGAGCAGTGCGAGGTGACATCTGCAGAGTTAATATCCGGAATGCCGCTGAAGAAGAAGATCATGGCGCACATAAGCACTCCTGAAAGCCTTTCAAAGCTCAACGGCAGAGCCATGAAGGAGGTCACTCCCCACCACATACTTCTAAACAGTGAGATGGATCTGGGAAGCTGGGGTAAGGTTAATCCACCGCTGAGATCAAGGGATACACAGCGCAAGCTCATGGATAGCTATTTCAGGGGAAGTTTTGATATTCTATCCTCGGATCACGCACCTCACACAGAGCATGATAAGGAAGAGTTTTTTCAGGCTTCAGCAGGCATCATAGGGGTTGAGACCAGGATACCGCTCATGCTTGCCCTTGTTGCAAACAAGACCATCCCGCTCAGCCTGGTGCACAGAACCGCGATTGCCAATCCTGCGGCCGCAATGGGCATACGTAAAGGCATTATTCAGGTGGGTTATCTGGCAGACTTCATGGCTGTGAAATTCAGCGAAACCAGGAGGGTAAATCAGGATCGCCTCCACTCAAAGACCCCAATTTCACCCTTCAACGGTTTTCAGGCAGTGTTTCCGCACACCGTTGTTATGCGCGGCGATATCATTCTTGAGAACAATGAATTTGTTGGGGGCAGAAATGGCAGGTTTGTTGGAAACGTGACATCCTCTTACCCCTGAAGGGAGTGGGATTTCTCGCTCACAAATGTTAAAATGATTCCAGCGATGATAGAATCTCGGCTGACCCGTCCCCGTATCCTGACCGGGCAATGTAGTCCGCCCTCTTCTTCAGTTCCTCCTCCGCATTGGCAGGTACGGCTTTTCTTACGCCTTCAATGAACATTGGAATGTCGTTGAAATTATCCCCAATAACAAGGACTTCATCCGGCCTGAGGTCATACCTTTCCATGAGGTAATGCAATGCGAACCCTTTATTCTGACCCACATTCAGGATGTGCCATGAAAATCCGCTGTTGGTGATCTCCACATTATACCGTGCGGTCAGCTGCAATATTTCCTGTTCAACAGGGCCAACTGGTTCAAAACCCATGGAGCACAGGCGCCACTGGTTGGTCATTATGCCCTTCGCGAGGCGGCTTTTCTCCAGGTCCCGGAAGAATGCCCTGGGTCTGTCCATGCTGAAGAACTGGGTGATGTTATCGTCAATCATTGCCCCTCCATTCTCAGCGAATAATGGGGCTTTCATTCCAAGGTAGATCCTGAACGTGTACATGACAGGAATTACGTTGCCGCTGACAAGACTTACAATGACGCCGGCGTCCTGCGCCTTCCTGATCTGTTCTGATGCAGATGAAGACAGTACACGCCTGCTGTCCGTTATGGTTCCATCGATGTCGCTAAGGACAAGCTTTATCATATAATTCTGTATCAATCCTCCATTAATAATGGTGCACAGAAAACCTGAGATAAACCTTCATTCCATTGCGGTGGAAAGGATAGACAACATGCACTGGCTTGCCCTGGCAACGGTGGGAAAAGACGTTGACCTTTCCAGGGAATACATAGCGATAATGGAAAGAATCTCATTCAGGTTTGATATAACCCTGCCTGCAACCATCAAGCGTTCATACTGCAAGACATGCAAGAAGCCCTATACGTCGCTTGATACAGTGCGGCTGAAGAAAGGGCTGCTCGAGATAAGATGCAGCAGCTGCGGAAATGTGAGGCGGATTCCCTATAGAATCAGTCACTGAGGGTTTCTATCTGGAAAAGCACCTTGAACCCCTCAAGGGTTGCCTGAATCTTGTCAGCAAACCATATTGAGTCCTCGGTCGTTGCGTTATCTCCCCACTCATAAATCATGTCCTGTTCGCCTATGACTGGCTTGAAGCCAAGAGACCTCAACCTATTTATAACTTCACTGGGTTTTGCACCTTCGCTGGAAAATGTAACTTTCAGATAGGTTTTCATCGGTTTCGCGCCTTAATTATACATAAATATAAATTCTTTTGCTGTGGGATAGCGAGAGTGCTGAATATTAATCATAAAGGTGTCAGGCATATCCCACCCTGAATGTATCATATTCGATTCCGTTGTTGAATCTGTTATGAAGTAAAACAAAAATATGTGTGATATACTCTGGCATGCATCACCATTATTTCCATACAGCCTCGACCATTTCATTCCTGTTCCTGGGCA
>JAJZZZ010000047.1 GCA_021797265.1 Thermoplasmata archaeon | reverse complement strand
CCTCACTGGAATGGGGCCCAGGGAGATATCCAGAAGGATTTCAGTTGTGAGCCAGGAGGTATCGGAACCCTTCAATTTTACTGTTGGGGAGGTTGTTTCAATTTCAGGATACAGCCTGGAAAACCAGAAATCAAGGGTCAGGGAAGTCCTTGAAATCTGTGGTATAGGAGACCTTGAAAACAGGCCATTCAACGAGATCAGTGGTGGCGAGAGGCGCCTTACACTCATTGCGGCAGCTATTTATCAGGACGCAGATATACTTCTTCTGGATGAACCAACAGCATTCCTTGATGTTGACAAGGAGATCAGGGTTATTGACATACTGAGAAAGCTCAGGGATTCAGGTAAGAACATAATCGTTGTGCTGCACGATGTTAATCTTCTGTACAGGATCTGCGACAGAGTTGTCCTGATCCGGGATGGCAGGATAGTTGCATCGGGACCCAGGGATGATGTGATGACCGTTCAAAATCTTGGTAAAACATATTCCGTTGAATTCACGATCCTGGAAGGTGAGGGACCCTACAGGTTCGCTCCGAAGTATTTCAACGGTTCAGGATGATCCGCTTGCCATGGGAATGTTGCCATGCTCCACAAGGAACCGGTCCATTATCTCATTTGGAGTTGTAACCCTGTTCTGGCTCTTGTCCACGATTGGCCTGTTGTTGTACCAGTAGATGAAAGCCTCAGGTGATTCGAATGTCCACCTGAACCTGTCGTAATTCTGCCAGAGCCTGGAGAGAGCAAGATGTATCCTGTTTCCATGCTTGTCCGGTGTGACCTCCTCAATGCCCTTTCTCTTCATGTAGTATTTCAGGTCTGTGGCGCCATAGAGTATGCTCAGTACACCACTTCTCAGGTGCATATGCTGTACCGTCATGTTTGTGCTCACAATGAACTGCCCCATGTTGTCGGCCAGCTTCTGCATTATCTCCTTGGTTATCTTGCGGGATTCTACCATGGAAAGTATTTTCTTGGTGGCCATATCCACACAAACAACGGCGTATGGGGATTCCATGTTGGACTGGTGGTAATCCACGTAGATTGTGGAAAGTGGCCTATCCTCATATTTGCCTTTCTGCCCTGAAGATTGCATAGCCTTGGATTTTATCATGTTCTTGTTTCTCATGAAGTTGTATATCTGGTAGTATGAGACGTTCTTCCCCTTGCTTTTCATGAGATAGTATATCGTCCTGGAACCTATTTTGTAATTAACCCAGAGATCCTCGATCTCCCTTGCCTCATCAGTTGTCAGCGATGCAAATTTCTTCCTGTCTGTTCCGCCGTTGAGATCCTCCTTGAGGATCTGTTGCACCCGGCGTGGTGTAACATTGAACATCTTTGCCAGGTCGCTGACCTTGTAACCGTTCTCCACACTCTTTACTATGAATCTCTTGTCATCTCCGCTCAACATGATATCCAGATTATATGTGCCCTTGACCTCATATTGGTTTTTTGCAGGTTAAGCCATAGGAATCAGTGCACGTAAGAGGTATGGTAATGTGTAGGCATGATGTATGCAGTTCTCATACAATGCGAAATAATTTCGTTCCCAGCGTTAGGCTGTTTATATACAAACATACCAATCTACATAAGCTCATACAGCAGGCAAGAAAGAGGTTTAATGCAATGTCACTAAAATATGATCTCGTCAAGGTAGGGAGGCTTATAAAAAAGCAGTTCTCCCTTGACGAAGATGATAGAGCGGAAACCGGCATCGGGGTGCTCATAGTATTCATAGCCCTTGTTCTTGTTGCTGCCGTGGCTGCATCAGTTCTCATACATACTGCAGGTATCCTGCAGCAGAGGGCAGATTCCACGGGAACAACAACCATAAGGCAGGTCTCCACTGGTATAGTGGTTGATCAGATTCTTGGCTATGATGGAGCAACCCCTGCTGAAGCCGGAGGTGTGGAATATGTGGCAATTTTCCTCAGTGATAACACGGGGGGAAGTTCGGTGAATCTGGCAAATGTATCTGTTACCCTGACCATCAACGGCATTACTGCCGTCCTGGTATACAATAGTTCCATATTTGCCAGCGTTGCCCAGAGTGGTACAGACAACCTGTTTGGTACTTCAGTCTGGTCACTACTGAGTGCAACACACCATGATTCGACCAGTTATGGAGTGCTTGTGGAAAGCGATCCGGTGAACTCCCTTACAGCTAGCTACCCTGTCCTGTCTCCAGGAGACACAGCTGCGGTCATATTTAATGTGACCAACACATTCGGCGCAAATATAACGCAGAATCAGGCTGTGTCTGGGCAGATAACACCGGAACAGGGTGCACCGGCCGTGATCGATTTCAATGCTCCGGATTCATTCACAACTCGTACAATCACGCTGCAGTAGACACCTCGCTGTCCCCCGCCTGGCCACGGCGGGGGCACACCTCTTTCATATTCACATTTCTATTTTTTATGATTTGTTTTGATTTTACAGTTCAGTTCTGCCAATTCTCATTCTTGGTTGCCGGGGAATTTTAACTGCGCCTAAACTGTAGAGTTGTCTTGTGAACAGTAAAAGTGTATTTTCAGTGATCTCCTATCCCGGCTTTCGCAGGGAGCTTCCTACTTCAAAGGTTGCCGGCAGAATCTCCATTGGCTTTGATTCCCAGTGCCCGAAGGCACTCTGTCCTTCATGCAGATCCATCTGACTTCATGGATGCAGGCACGCACCAAGCAACATGCAATCCGACCTTTTTCACTTCTGTCTGCCAGCGGACACAGCAATCTGATGAGAAAAATCACAAAGATTTCACTGGCTTTTATCCCTTCTCTTGCGAAATGGGACTTCTCGCTTGCATGTGTTAAATATGTGAAAACAATAATCAGATGTGTCATGGAAAAGCCTTAAGGAATCACCCCTGGATTCGTCTGTTGTTTCCGCTGTGGGGGGCGTTATCATATTCCTTGTTGGCATCATTGGATTATACATCCTGCTCAGGAATGGAACATATTCAAGAACTGGCCTACTGGAAGTTTCTCTTGGAACATTCTGGGGCCTGATGATTCTTATATTCAGTACAACACTTTTTCTGGATCGCAAGAGGCATATTGTTTACGGTGCACTCATTATTATAATGGCCACTGCAAGCTGGTACGGAACATCTGGCGGTCTTTTCGTGGGATTCCTGATTGCGCTCATTGGCGGCATCATGGGAATGGCATGGAAGCCTCCGCGCCAGTCAAAGACTGCAACTGCAAATCCAAATCCTGGAAGATAGGCTGACTGTAACCCGATATACCATTACGAGAAATTCATGCTGAAGTTCAGGTAAAACGGAACTCCAACAGAGATGGAATACGATGTCACACCCAGGGCTTTTGCCACACTTTCCAATATTTTCTTGATCCTGGTTATAAATGAACTGATAATAGTAGTGATATGGGGGAGAGTCTTTGCAACGCTGCTCATGAAGTTGAGGAAGCCCATAACCTTAGAAAATGCCGCATCTGGGAGGCTGGTGAGATCCTTCTCGGCTTCGCTTAATTTGGATTCTATGAGGCTTGTCCAGCTTGCATCGTCCACATCGGCCAGCTCATCAATGTTGCTGTTGCCATCCCTCAGCCAGTCCTCCATAATATCGAGTATTCTTCTGTCAACGTCCATGCGATTCTCCCGCCAAAGAAGATCACCAGCACTATGAATAAATTTTCTCCAGAACCCGTTGTCATGAGATAGACCATTTGGATTTGGATTGCTTAAATCCAGCTTTTTCTTCATATATGGCGGAGAATTGATCAAAAATGTCATGATCCGGGTTTAAATAGGTAAGTTAAATATCTAATCATGAAGCCTCTTCTCAAGGCAATAATAGTCATAATCATAGCCGTTGGAGTTGCTGTGCCCAGCGGATACATTGCCTATCGATCGTTCGCGTCATCAAATCCTTCCATGATCAATTTTGTACCTGAAAATTCCACAGCCGTAATTAGGGCTGATTATAATGGGACACAATTCTATGTATTCAATTCGGGCAATAATACTGGAATAGTCATAAACATCGGAGTCAGCCAGGTCTCAAGCGTTCTATCAGGTACCGGATCCAACACTTCTGGGAACACATCCATTTCAGTTACGCCAACCTACCTTAAATCCTATGACGGATACAGGATATATTATCTTTCAAATATTTCTGTATCCCTTAACAGTACACTGGGGAACCTTTCCAGCGTTTACGCCGGGAACACCGTCAATCTCAGCAGTTTCATACACAATAACACAATTTACATAGCTGAACTCTCAGGTACCACAGTGTCTGTTGGTACCCTGAGAAGTGTTGAGTATTCCATATCAGCAATGAGTGGCGGAAAGAGTTTCAGTGCAAAGGAATCCGCATACTTCAAATCGGGCTCAAATGTCTCAATCTACCTTAACTATTCCAATGCTTATTTCCGATCATTTACAGGAAACATTTTCTACAATTCCTCAAGTTTCCAGGTTGTATTCAGCAACCACACCATTGCTCAGAATGCTTTTAAGGCCTTCAGCCTCATCAGCAATGTGACTTTGGTATCCCTGAGCGGTACTGAGCTGAATGTTACCCTGTCCGTTGGGATGAATTACCTTAATGGAAATCTTACAAGAATCTTCAGCACTGCACCTCTGAATCTTAACGGAAGGGACCTGTGAATTCATGACTGGGACAGCCAGAACACTCAGGGTAGCCACTGCCTATTATTTCAGGAATTACTACAGATCAAAGAGCTTTTACCTGATGCTCATAATTGCCATCCTTGTTTCTGTGCTACTCACATATTTTTCATTGAAGTACATCAACAAGCTTGACCTTATCATACCCAAGAGCCTCCTGTCAACACTCGGGAATTCTGGAAAGGAGGAAATATTTGGATATCTCTGGGCATTCGTGCTGCTGGACCTTCCAGTATTTGCATCTGTGTTTTTCGGATCAACTGCAATATCAAGCGAGATAGAAAACAAGACTGCCTTTCATATCTTTCCGCTTCCCATTGGAAGGGTCACTCTGCTGGTTTCAAAGTACCTGGCTGCCGTGGCTGTTACATTCATAACCGTCCTGATTTACGTAGCATTCCAGGCCGCCGTCTTCGAGTACCTGTTTCCCGGTCCCCTTCTTCTCCCATTTTACCAGTCCCTGGGGCTTCTCCTCATATTCGTATTTTCAATAACAGCTTTCACATTCCTAATCAGCAGCATTTTCAACAAGAACACCTATGCATATATCACCGTTTTTCTCATTTATTTCCTGGTTTTCAACGCTTATGAAATAATAGTGGAATTTCTCTACAAGACCACGCCCTACTATCTCCTCAATGTGGCAGCAGATGCCATGGAAAAAGTTTACCTCAACATTTCAACAAACCCATTTTCCACCTCATCATCCACCTTCGCTCCGGCCACGGTGGGTACCCTCTATACTTCTATAGGCGTCATGGTTGCGTATGCCATAGTATCATTCGCAGCAGCCCTTATCATATTTGACAGGAAGGAGGTGAAATAATGCCTTCAGTGCTGGTGGAAAAGGTTACAAAGAATTATCGAGACGTCAGGGCCCTGAACGAGGTAAGCCTCAATTTGCAGGAACCTGGATGCATTGGAATCCTTGGTCCCAATGGAGCTGGAAAGACAACCCTGCTGAAGATTCTCACAAATATAGTGAAACCCACTGAGGGTGTTGCGCTGCTAAATGGCATAAATGTTTCTGATGAACCGGAAAAGGCCCTTATGGATGTTGGTGCCCTTGTGGAGCAGCCGGAGTTTTATCCTTATCTGACTGCGCTTGAAACACTGAAATTTGTGGGCAGAGTCAAAGGTGTAACGGAGAAGAATCTCAATTCAGAAATACAGCGTGTTTCCCAGATGACAGGCATTGGGGAATACCTTGGAAGGAAGACTGGCAACTTTTCCCGCGGAATGAAGCAGAGATTAAGCCTTGCCTGCGCTCTCATCAGTGATCCCCACATAATAATTCTTGATGAACCCACTTTTGGCCTTGACCCCAAGGGAATGAAGGAGATGAGGGATCTTATAAAATCCCTGAATCAGAGCAAGGAAAGGATAATCATACTGAGCACTCATCTCATTTACGAGGCACAGGAGATATGCGACAGGGTGATTATCATCAACAAGGGTGAGATTGTCCATGACACCATCAATTCGCCCTCTGAAAATATAATAGAAGTTGAATTTGAGGATCCTGCGGGGAAGGTTTCACTGCCTGACCATATGGCAGATCAGACCTTCGTGGACGGGAAAAGCGCAATGTTCAGGTTAAGGTCAGGCACTTCAAATTCTGATGTGATCAACTACCTCTCAGCACAGGGACTTAGAATTAGATGGGTGAAGCCCCAGAGCAATCTTGAAAACCTTTACATCACCCTCATGTCTTCTTGATTCCGGGATGAAGATTATGCCATCCACTGGAAAACATTAATTCCTTTGATGAAATTAGCGACATATATTTAGAGGGTCGTATATATAATGAGTAAGTTCAGGGGCATGCTTGTGCGGTTGAGGGGGTTTCTGGGTGTTTTTTACCCCATGATCTTTGCCGCCAAATACCTGGCCGGGAAAAAGCCGGTAATGATCTCGGTCATCGCTGCCGGCTTGTTCGCATCAATTACCCGCCTCCTCATTCCAGTGTATATTGGAGACGCAGTTACAGCCATTGAATCCATGAGCTATGCAGGTGTTCTGCATGTTTCCATACTCATAGTAATCGTCTCTTCAATTACCGGCGGCCTCCAGTTTGTTGTGAGCTATGGCTCCCAGTATATAAGCCAGAAATTTGAATTCAGCCTGAGGGATTCAGTATTTCACCACCTCATGAGGAAGAAGTTCAGATTCTTCGAGACGCAGACTTCCGGAGACCTCCTTTCAAGAACAACCATGGACATACATGCCATAAGAAATTTTCTTAACATGCTGTTCTCCCAGATGCTTCCCACAATATTTCTCATAGTCTTCGCCCTGTATTTTCTTTTCACCATCAATCCGTACTTCGCCCTCATATTCCTTGTTTCTGTCCCACTGCTCATCTATTCCGGAATAGCATTCCAGAGAAAGCAGAGATCCAGATGGAGACGCATCAGGACCTACTACGGCCAGATGAATGAAAGGCTGCAGGAGAACATTGTTGGGAATCGTGTGGTGAGAGGATTCTCCGCCGAGGATCTGGAAATAGGGAGATTCTCAGACACCACGGAAAGCTACTACGATGAGTATATCGAGGTTGCCAAGCTTCGGGGGTTCTACAACAACCTGATGCCACTCATAGTGAGTGCTGCGGCCTCGGCTATTCTCATATATGGAGGATACATCGATGTCATATCGGCATCGGATGTTGGGCCGCTTGTTGCCGCCGTGAACATATTCAGCATGATCAGTTCGCCTGTGAGTTCATTCGGAAGGCTAATAGTGTTCTCAGAGAATGCCAGAGCTGGAATAGAGAGAGTTTCATTGCTGACGGATTCCAAGGACGAAGAGGATGTGGATACCAGTGACAGGGTGCGTCCTGATGGAGATCTCAGGATTCAGGACGTGACCTTCTTCCGTGACGGGAGAAAGATACTGGATAGCGTAAGCATGTCAGTACCCAGAGGCGAGTTTGCTGCCGTCACTGGAAAAACCGGATCGGGGAAAACCACGCTCACAGGCCTGATTCCAAGGTTCTATGACCCTGATGAGGGAAACATATACATCGGGTCAACTGAAATTTCCAGAATACCTCTGGCCAACCTGCGATCAACAGTTTCACTGGTCCCCCAGGAGATAAATCTCCTCTCCGGGACCATCCGTGAGAATATAGCCTTCGGGAACCAGGACGTTGGAGATGACGATGTCAGGAATGCGGCGCGTACCGCTGAGATATCCGATTTCATAGAATCGCTTCCTGATGCTTACAACACACAGGTTGGGGAGAGGGGAATCACACTGTCCGGCGGCCAGAAGCAGAGGGTCGCACTGGCAAGAGCCATTGTTTCTCATCCCTCTGTCCTTATTCTTGACGACGCCACCTCCAGTGTTGATCCGGAAACAGAGCTCATGATCTTCAGGAATATCAGAAATGATCTGAGAGGCATTACGGTGCTCCTGGTTACGCACCGGATTTCAGCTCTGAAGTTTGCCGACAGAGTCTGGAAACTTGACGACGGCAGGATCGTACCGGTGATTGACATCAACAGGGACCTTGAAGGCATAACCAATGGTGTAGGAATCAGCTATACAGGAGCGAGAAATGCCTCAGACATATGAAGATCTGGAGGACCAGATCATAAAGACTGCAAAGGGTTCTGGGTCTTTTCGGAGAATGGTACGGGAGATTTTCCAGATGAGACAGGAAAGTGCCACCCTCGTCACAACTGTAATTATCACCGCCATTGCGGGAACGCTTTACCCGCTCATGCTTGGCTTTGCAGTCAATGCCATTATTGCAAGGAATATTTTCTATCTTGAACTATTCGCATCGCTTTTCTTTCTTCTGTACCTGGTTCAGTTTTTCTCAAACCGGATCCGGACCATAAGCTCAACAGTGCTTGCACAGAAGGAGATAAAGAGCCTGAGGGACAGGGCCTTCGAGAATTTGCAGTACGTGCCAGAGGCGTTCTATAGCAAGGTGAAGACCGGGTACCTCATCAGCAGGATAACAAATGACGCTGAAACATTGAGTGAATTCCTGACTTTCCAGCTGCCGTCTGTTATTGCAGGTATATCCACTGTAGTTGTGTCCATATCAATTATGTTCTACAAGGATTTCAACCTGACACTATACGCCCTCATCATAATCCCTGTGCTCATGGTCTTCACTATCTCCATTCAGCCCAGGGTGAGGCGGAATTATCTCAGGACAAGGAAAACCATTGCAGCCATAACAGGGAACCTTGCAGAGAACATTTCTGCCATTCGTACCATAAAGGCGTTCAATGTGGAGAAGAGGACCGAGGATAACTTCAGTACCCTGAACGACCAGAATTTCAGGGCCAATATGAAGGCATCCAGGCTATCCTCCGCATACGGGGCATCCGTCAGGATCATAGAGGCTGCCGGCATTGCAATTGTTCTTCTGGCAGGGGCACTGCAGCTCATACGTGGTGTTACTTCTGTGGGGATTCTGGTCGCCTTTGTTGTCTATGTCCAGGAGTTCTTTGATCCCGTGATCCAGCTCTCCCAGCTGTATAACTCCTATCAGTCATCACTTGTGGGGATCAGCAGAATATACGGAATAATTGACCAGCCAAGGGATAGGGAGCCTGAGGGAAGCGAAAGCAAGGTTGAGTTTAAGGATTCAATCGTGATCAATGGAATGTCTTTCTCATATGGCGAAGGAAATGCCCTCGAGAATATTCACCTCACCATCAGGAAGGGCGAGAAGGTTGCTGTTGTGGGGCACACCGGGGCCGGCAAAACCACACTTTCCAATCTTCTGCTGAAGTTTTACAGTCCTGAGGCTGGCGGGATACTCATAGACGACAAAGACCTCAGCTCAATCTCCACAAGGAGCTACAGGAAGCTCATGACCCCTGTCCTGCAGGATCCATTCCTGTTCAGGGGCACAGTAATGGAGAATATAATATTCGTAGACCCTGGCACAACAAGGGAACATGTTCTTGAACTTATCAACAGGTTCGGACTGGCTGAAATCTTTTCATCATTGCCACAGGGCATAGACACAAATGTTGGGGAAATGGGGAGGAATCTTTCAGAGGGACAGCGCCAGGCCGTCTCCATACTCAGAGCATTTGCCCGTGATCCGGAAATACTCATACTTGACGAGCCAACTTCACAGATCGATCCGTATTCAGAGAAGATGATAATAGGGGCCCTCAGGGAATTCGTGAAAGATAAGACACTCATCCTGATAACCCACAGGTTCTCAATGATAATTCTCGTTGACAGGGTCGTTGTCCTGAAGGAAGGGAGCATAGCTGAGGAGGGGACATTCAATGAACTAATGAAGAAGGAGGGGCTATTCTCCAGCCTGTACAATATACAGTATGGTGACACATGAATACTGGTGGCCAATTATGATCTGGGCGGCTTGTGGCATTAACGGATAATGTATTTAAGGACTGTACTGATTAACAGGAGAAAATGAACAAGGATTTTGCGAGGAAACTTGTTGCAATCGTGTCAAATTCCAAAAAGGGTGTCGCAGCCTACACACAGCAGGATTTTATCACTGCGCTTTCCTTCAAGAAAAATCTTATTGATCCTGAAACAGTCAAGGAATTCCTTGAAGCTGCGGTGAAGGAGGGCATCCTGGTGAAGAAAGACAGCGCCTTCGTCCCAAATTTCAGCACCTCCGGAATAATTGTTCCACTTGATTTCTCCGTCACGCGTGATCAACTTTTCCAGGAATCCGGGGACAGACCTCTTGTTGACAGACTTCTGGAGGCAATATCCGCATCAGGAAAACTCACCAAGAAGGAGGCAATTGCCAGGGCAAGAGAGGTCCTTCAGCCCCTGAAATACATCAGTTTTGAAACTGCTCTGCTTTCCGTGATGTCAGATGAGGGCATAGACATCAAGGAGTATTTGAATGAAATGTGTACCAGATGGACAAACCAAAACCCGGAGAAAAGATCGTAACGGAGCGATGATAAAAAACTGACCCAGATTCAGTCCTGGTTGGATCTCTGGGCAATCTTTATGGCTTCCTCAACATTTTCCAGCTCCATAGCTATGTCTGAGGCCAGATCATATATGAAGGAAAGTGATTTGCGGAACTCCTTCTTCTCTTTCTTGTTCTTGATTCCGGAAGCGATTTTGTCTATTTTATCAAGAGTTTCCATCGCTGACTGAAGTGCCTTTTCTTCTTCGCCGCCAGCCCGGATTATTCCTATCTGGCCACGC
>JAJZZZ010000046.1 GCA_021797265.1 Thermoplasmata archaeon | reverse complement strand
AACAAGGCCTGCGAAAATTACACCTATTGCATCCGGCCTTTTCAATTTAAATTTGTCAAGCAGCTCAGCCACCACCAGCCAGAATGTTCTCGTACTTAACCTCCATGAGGAAATAGATCCCGGTTCATCACATTTCATATCCAGCGCCTTGGCGGGTGTCAACAAGAACAACACTGTCGCAGTGGTTATTGACATGAACACCCCTGGAGGGATCCTCCAGAATATGCTGTATATCATCAATGCGATCAACGCAACCCAGAGTTTGGGGGTTCCCGTTTACACGTACGTGCCCTCATATGGTGGAGCCGCTTCCGCCGGATCTTATATAGCCCTTGCCTCCACCGCGGTATATATGGGAAATAGCACTGTTATCGGGCCTTCAACCCCAATAGTTGTGGGTGGCACTTCTCTCGAGCAGAACCACACTGAAAATTACTTCATCTCCTACATGGGGGCAATTGCTCAGGAAAACCACCATAATGTGACTGCTGCTGAAATAATGGTGTCCCAAGACACTGCATATACTGGAATGCAGGCAATTTCCAATGGCCTCGTCAATGGTTATGCATCTAACCTCACCACCTTCCTTGCAAAGATGAATCTGAGCGGCTACAATGTCATTACGCAAAACCCCGGTTATTATGACAATTTCCTGAGTTTCCTGAGTAATACCACTGTTGATGGCCTTTTCATACTGGTGGGGTCCATAGCCATTCTGGCAGACATATATCATGGCACCGCTGTCCTTACAATTGTTGGCATTGCACTCATAGCACTGGGGCTTCTTGGTGCAGAAATCGTCAGTGCCTCCCTCGTTGGGTTAATTCTGGTAATGATGGGTGCAATATTCATTTTCCTGGAGGCGAAAACCGGCCATGGGGTAGCATTGATAAGTGGTGTCATCGTTACCCTAATCGGAACGTTCATGCTGGCATCCCCATACCTCTCTAGTAATCCCGGATATTCGCCATCGCCCTTTGGTACGGGAGATATCGTTGCAGCGGTCCTGATAGCCGTTATAGCAGTTGTTGTTGGCTTATTGGTAAGAAGGATAGCTATTTCATTCAGGGCTAAGAAATTCACAGGCTCTGAGTCACTGATTGGGAAGACAGCTGTAGTAAGGAAAGCCATCAATCCAATGGGTACAGTATCTGTTGAAGGGATACAGTGGCGTGCCAGGACAGAAGATGGCAGCTTAGTGGACTCTAACGCAAAAGTAACCGTGGTGGGAAGGGAAGACCTGGTACTTGTAGTGAAGAAACAGTGATCCAGGAAAGAAACTCATATGGTTCTATTTTTGCCATCACATAAATTCATTGCAATGGACATCTTTTATATCTTTTCTCAAAATCAAGTACTGCATGCCCAAATATATCCTCGGTTTTGATGTCGGGGGAACAAAAATTTCCGCGGTTCTTGGAGATGATTCCGGCAACATATTAGGTTCACAGAGAAAGCCAACAGTACGGCATCTGGGAAGAAAGAAACTGGCTGAGGACCTTATAAATATGGGCCACTCGCTTCTTGACAAATTTAAATTAAAAAGGCCGGATGCAATAGGTGTAATTTTCGCAGGCCTTGTTGACTCTGAAAAGGGAGAGGTCCTTACCTCCCCCAATATTCTTGGCTTGAAGAACTTCGCCATAAGCAAATTTCTGGAGCAGGAATTCAAGGCTAAGGTCTTTCTCGAAAATGATGCGACTGCAGCAACCATAGCCGAGAGGATATTTGGAAGCGGAAAGAATTATGATAATTTTGTCTACCTCACACTGAGCACAGGGATCGGTGGAGGTGCCTTCATAGGAGGAAAGCTTTACCGCGGAGCCCACGGGATGGCTGGCGAAATGGGGCACATGGTTGTCATGTCAAATGGGCCCGTCTGTGGCTGCGGAAGGCGGGGATGCCTCGAAGCAGTGGCAAGTGGGAGGGGAATTGCAAGGAGGGTCGCAGAGAACGTAACTGCCGTGAAAGAGTCAGAACTCTACTCCAAGATCAGGCCTCCGGACATAGATGCCAAGAAAGTTTTTGAATTCAAGAATAAAGGAGACATGCTATCCCAGCTCATTATTGAAGAAACCATATACTACCTTGCAGTTGGAATCGTGAACATAATAGACATATTCGATCCCGAAGCAGTTATCATTGGAGGCGGCATAGCAAATGCAGGCGATGAACTTTTCAAACCTTTAAGGGTGGCTGTGCAGGAGGAGTTCAAATCCATGCAGAGGCCAGTGAAGATCATAAGGGGATTGAAGAATGGCCACGATCTGAGCACAATTGCACTTCCATTATACCGTCAAGCCCAGGTCATCACAGCTGAGTGAAATGCCGCAATCCGCAAATCTCAAAGTATCCCTCAACCCATCTCCGACAATGTTGTTTCATTGTTCTGAATAAGATTATTCAAGGCACTTCGTCCACTGTTGTTCTTGCTTATCAGGAGTGTAAAAGTTGAGGACTCAGGCAAAATTATTGATGAGGTCCCCCCCCGGTAAAATGATCAATATGTAACTCCCTCGTGTAGATCTGTAACGTTATCATTTCACCACAGAAAGCAATTAATTACTTGAGGGGATAGAAAGCCGCCGACGGGATTCGATCCCGCGACCTTGTGCTTACCAAGCACACGCTCTACCAGGCTGAGCTACGACGGCAGCCGTACGAGATGTTTCCAAGGCTATATAATTTTTTTAGCAAGGTAAAACTACCCTTGACGGATAATTCAGATTCTGTTCCACTATACATTGTGCTGTGTATCATGGGTTCGAAACCATGTGTTCTGGTACAATAGCTAAAGTTTTGACAAATTTATTTTAATGGCTGTGTTCATGGGTTAAGACAATGATTGGTTCTCTTCTTGAAGATCCGCAGAAAATCAGGGAAGGTTGGCTGAGGATCTTTTCTGAATACGGTTACATGGACAAAATAAACCGGCTTAGCACCATTTATCCAGAAGAGAAATCAATCTACATTAATTTTAAAGATATATCAGAATTTGGCAGGATCACGGGCTTTGACCAGGGAATAGCTGAAAAGCCTGAACTGTACTTCACACTTGGGGAAGAAGTCCTTCGGGAACTAGTAAGACCCGAAAGGGTGCAGGTTTCCAGGATCAACATCAGGCTTTACGGTGTGAGTGAGGACCCCAATTTCAGGAAAGAAATCAGGCAGCTGAGGAGCCCGGACATCGGGAAACTCTTGAGCATTACTGGAATCATAAGGAAGAATACCGAAGTTCTCCCGAGACTGCAAAAAGCTGCATTTGTGTGCAGTGTGTGTGGCGAGTTAACCTATGTTGACCAGGAAAGGGGGAAATTGGATGAACCCCAGAAATGCAGCAATGACCTGGAAAGTGGGATAGACCACCAGAAAGTCAAGTTTAAACTGAATCCTGACCTGTCAGAATTTGTCGATATCCAGAAAGTCGAACTGCAGGAGAATCCTGAGACCCTGCAGGGAGGTTCACAGCCCCAGAGAATCAGCGTAATCATGGAAGATGACGTTACTGGCAGACTCTTTCCCGGAGACCGTGTAACAGTGGATGGTATCCTGAGAGCTGAACAGAAACGCTCTGGAAATATCATGCTTACAGAATATGACATCTACTTCTATGCCGTGAATTACAAGAAGTCAAAAGAACTGGAGGAGGTGAATATCTCAACAGAAGATGAGCAGGAGATAATGAAACTTTCCAGAGAGCCAAAAATTATTGACCGCCTCGCTTCATCAATTGCACCCACCATCTATGGCATGGAGATGATCAAAACTGCCCTGGTCCTCCAGATGTTTGGAGGAGTAAGGAAATTTATGAAGGATGGCACCTCAATGAGGGGAGATATCCATATTCTCATGGTTGGTGACCCGGGTACTGCAAAATCCCAGTTGTTGAAGTACATGACTGAAATTTCTCCCCGTGGGGTATTTGCTTTCGGTCGTGGATCCAGTGCTGCAGGTCTCACCGCTGCCGCCGTAAGAGACGATTTTGGGGAAGGCAGATGGACCCTTGAAGCAGGTGCACTGGTGCTGGCTGACAATGGATTTGCTGCAATAGATGAATTAGACAAGATGGATGAGAAGGATACTGCTGCAATGCATGAGGCCATGGAGCAGCAAACCATCACTGTGTCAAAAGCAGGAATTATGGCTACACTCAAATCAAGATGTTCCATACTTGGGGCGGCAAACCCAAAGTTCGGAAGATACGACCAGAACAGAAGCATAGTTGACCAGATAGATTTCCCGCCGCCATTGCTCTCAAGATTCGATGTAATTTTCAAGATTATAGACAAGCCGGAAAGAAGCAACGATGAAAGGCTCGCAGAGCATGTGCTGAAAGCCCACAGGGTCGGTGAGATTTACAGGAGCCTTGAGCTCAATGAAATCCTTGACTTCGATATTCCCGAGGAAGAGGACTTTTCTCCGCCCATAGACAAGGAAACTATCAGAAAATACGTATCATACGCGAGAACCAGGATTTTCCCCAGGCTTTCTGATGATGCCATTGGCCTTCTTAAGGACGAATATGTCAAAACCAGAAACAGCAGTGCAGATTCCATCCCGATAACCGCCAGGCAGCTTGAATCAACAATAAGGCTGGCAGAAGCTGCGGCAAAGGCTAGGCTTTCACCCATAGTGACCGCGGAAGATGCTATGCTTGCAAAGAAAGTGGTTGACTACTATCTCAAGGACGTTTCCATGACAAACGGGGAAGTGGATATAGACATCCTCTATTCAGGAACAAGCTCAAAACAGCGGGGAGACCTTGAGCTGGTGTTCGATATCATTAAGGAGATCAAGAAGGAAAGGCATCAGGCGGAAATCGATGATGTCATAGCACTGTCCATTTCAAAGGGCCTGACCCAGGAAAGGGCTCTGGAGGCCATTACTAAACTTAAGGCAGCGGGACAGGTATACGAACCATTTTACAGAAAACTCGATGTGATCAAATGAGTGCAGGCATAACTATGAAAATACAGCATATTCAGGGAGAAGTCCTTCTGGCTGCTGCTGACTCAGAACTTGTCAACCGCGATATCCGGGAAGGGAAACTGCACCTGAGAATTGTACCTGAATTCTACGGCGAGACAAGGGTATCCGATGAAACGTTCCTCTCATCCATGGGGCTCTGCACCATTGCCAACCTTGTGGGGAAGCACGTTGTCGACCTTGCTATCAGGAACGCTTTCGTTGACCGTGAAAACATTATATATATTGACCGTGTCCCTCACGCACAATTTGCAAAACTCGTAGAGTGACCCAATGCCCGAATCTTCCCCGAAGAAAGAGGAACTCGTAAAACAGGTTTTCGAAGATATCCAGGACAGGTACGATCTTCTTGACAGCATTATTTCAGCCGGTATGGACCAGAGATGGAGAAGATACGCCCTCCAGAAGCTAGATCTCGGGAAATCCAGTGATGTCCTTGACTGTGGCGCGGGAACTGGAAAGCTTACCAGAATGATATTAGACACATGCCCCAATTGCAAAGTAACTTCACTTGACATTACTCAGAGCATGTTCCGCCCTTCTATCCTGCCGGAAACGAAATTTGTGGTGGCAAGCGCAGAAAGCATGCCACTTGATGATGCATCCTACAATGCAGTTATTTCCGCGTATCTTACCAGAAACTTAGAAAGCGTAGACAGATACTTCAGTGAGGCGTATCGTGTGCTTCGGAGCGGGGGAAGGTTCGTTAACCTTGACATCTACAGCCCGACCTTGCCAGGATTTTCCTTGCTTTTCAGAATTTATTTCTTCCATTTTGTTCCGGTAATGGGAAATGCCGCAACCAGATCGAAGTCCTACACCTATCTCGCAAATTCAGTCAAGACTTTCCATTCTCAAGAAACCATATTGGAAAAAATAAAAACAGCGGGGTTCACAAATACAGGCCATAAAAAACTGATGGGTGGATCCATAGGGATCCACTGGGGCACAAAGCCATAGAATTTTATTTTAGGCTGAAAGCCTGCCCATTGAATGAACCCTGTCATCATTGAACATTAACACGTACTCCTTGATTTGACCGCCAGCCAAGCTTCTGACTCCAACTGAGAGGTTGACAGGAATTCCGCATATTGCGCCCTTAACTCTGAAACGCACAGGATAAGAACACAGTTTTTTGATTGTTAATATCCCACTGATGCCTTGTAACATTTCCTGGGCGTATAATGGAACATAGTATCTATTGATATAGACAATGTTAAAAAATAAACACTAATGTTTAAATAACGCACATTGATGAGAAAAATAATGCTTTCAACACAGGATACGGCAATTATCCCAAGAGAATGGTACAACGTTGTACCCGACCTGCCAAAACAACTCCCGCCTCCCGTAGACCGGGATGAAAAGAATTCTTCAATCCAGCTTCTTAACCAGATTCTCCCTAAGACTATCCTGAAACAGGAATTTACTTTTCAGAGATATACAAAGATACCTGAAGAAGTACAGGAAATTTATGCACAGATCGGGAGGCCTACACCCCTTTTCAGGGCTCATGGACTGGAAAAGGCCCTGGACTATCATGGAAAGATCCTGATCAAATATGAGGGGGCGACCATTACAGGCTCGCACAAAATCAACACAGCAATCCCCCAGGCATTCTACGCAAGAGATGAGGGCTCAACGGGCGTTGTTACTGAAACCGGCGCAGGCCAGTGGGGCACTGCCACTACAGTGGCAGCTTCCTTAGCTGGAATAACTTCGAAGATTTTCATGGTAAAGGTGAGCTTCAACCAGAAACCCCTCAGGAAAGAGATCATGGAACTTTATGGAGGTGAGATTGTACCGAGCCCATCAATGGAAACTGAGTTTGGAAGGCAGCTTCTCGCTAAGGTTCCAGAACACCCCGGCACACTTGGAATAGCAATCAGCGAGGCGGTAGAGTATGCCCTGGAACATGACATTAAATATATGCTGGGGAGTGTCTTCAATTCAGTCCTTACGCACCAGAGCGTTATTGGGCTGGAGTCCGAGAAACAGCTAGAGATTCTTGGTGAGGAACCTGATGTCATGATTGGCTGCGTGGGGGGCGGCAGCAACTTCGGTGGATTTGTTTTTCCTCTCATGAAGAAGTTCAAGGAGACCAAGATTTTCGCTTCTACAGCGTCTGAAGTCCCCAAGTTCACTAAGGGCGAGTACAAGTATGATTATGTTGACACAGCGAAGACCCTTCCTTCCATAAAGATGTACACTCTTGGGTCTGATTTCGTCCCTGAAAAAATCTATGCGGGTGGCTTGAGGTACCATGGTGCAGCACCTTCCATTTCAATGCTTGTAAACTCCGGGAGGATAAAGTCCAGTGATGTGACCGAAGACCAGGTTATTGATGCCCTGAAACTTTTTGCAAGGACCCAGGGCATAGTTGCAGCACCAGAATCAGGACATGCTATTGCCACAGCAATAGAATATGTGAAGGCAAACCGGGACAGCAAAGAGACCATACTGGTCAATGTGAGTGGCCATGGCCTTCTTGACATGTCAATTTTCCAGAGGTGAAATACTTTTGAAGCCTTTGATCCTGTATTTTACCGCAGATTATCCATCCACTGAAATATTGAAGTCTTTTCTGGAAGCCGTGGATCCTGATGTGGTGAAATATGTTGAGATAGGTATACCTGAGAGCAACCCCCTTTATGATGGCCCAACCATTAAGGCCACCCACTCCCTGGCTCTGAAGAATTACAAGCCAAACCATCTGGCGGAATACACTGGCATTCTGGGCAGGAAAGGTATCCCTGCCTTTGCCCTGAGCTATTATGAAAAATTTAACAAACTTGGCAGTGGTTATGCCACTTTTCTGAAGGATGCCGGATTCAGTGGGGTGATTATCCCTGACCTTCTGACAGACTACTCAGAAGAAAGTGACCGGATTATTCCGGAAATTGAAGAAATCTTCAGTTTCATACCTTTTTTCAACCCTGCGACGCCAGATGGCCTTATCAACGCAGTGTCTTCATTAACAGGTTCCTGGATATATTATGGGCTGCAACCTTCAACTGGCATAGATATTCCCTTTGATCTTGAGGAAGTGTCAAGGAGGATCCTTGATCTTCTGCCAGGCAGGGAAATCAATTTTGGATTCGGAATTAGAACAACAGGCCAGATTGGAGAGATTCTCAGCCTTGGAAGCAGTGGAGTCGCCATTGGAAGCCTGCTGGTGCAATATCTTAATGATAAGGACCTCGAAGGGTTCAGGAAGTTCCAGGAATCAGTCAAGGAGGTCTGTGCCAGTGCGGAGTGAAACCGGAATTGGTGCTTATCCACTGAAATCAACAATAGAGTCGATCCTGGATAACTCAACGGATGAGCAGAAGGCAGAGTTTCTCAGGCAGATCAATGAGAGTGGAAATGCCAATGAGATAGTTGCTGAGCTAGCCAACATAATCAAGGAAAGGGCCACCCTTTCGAGGATTCAGGGTGTTTCAGATATTGTGGGCACAGGCGGAGACAGCAAGAATACAATCAATGTGAGCACCGCTGCAGCCTTTGTTGTGAGTACCATGGGCGTTAAAATTGCCAAGCATGGAAATTTTGGAGCCACCAGCAATAAGGGAAGCGCAGATTTCCTTAAATTCCTTGGATACAATTTCGAAATGGACCAAGCCGCTCTGGTGAAAAGGATCAGGGACAGTTCCTTTGCCTTTATACTTGCACCAAGATTTAATGACAGTTTTGCAAAGTTTGCAAAGGCCAGGAAAATGATTCCTGACAAGACCGCTTTCAATTATCTTGGCCCCATTACCAACCCGGCTGATCCAGATGTTCTGATGCTTGGTGTTACTCATGAAGAGATCTCCAGGCTTTACATGGAATATATTCTTGTCAACAATAAGAGAGGATGCGTGATTTATTCAGAAGACGGAATGGATGAAGTTTCACCATATTCGAACACAAATGTTGTGTTGATTTCCGAGGGAAAGGCCAGTAAGATGGTGATCAACCCGGAAGAAATAATAGGGGAAAAGATTGGGATAGAGCATATTTCCAGTTCAGAACCAGAGACTTCATTCAAATTGACAGTGAAAGGGCTGGAGGGTACCGACACCAATGCAGCCAGGTTCATCGCCATCAATGCAGCCCTTTCTCTTGTTATAAATGGAAAATTTGTGGATATGGAAGAAGCCTACAGAAGCGCACTTGAAACCATTTCATCAGGCCTGGTTAAGCAACATATGCAGAAAGTCATGGAGGTCGCTTCTGATGTATGAGCCCAGAGTGAAGATATGCGGTATAACCAACACAGATGACGCCGTTTATTCCCTGGAACAGGGGGCGGACATCATTGGCGTCATAAGATCAGACCTGTCTCCAAGAAAGGGCAGTGAAAACCTGATCAATGAAATTTCCTCTCTGGGAGCCACCGTCGCTGGCGTTTATACCGAAATGGAAAACGTCAGGGCCATCAAATCAAAGGAAGCCTATGTGCAACTGCATTTTCCGCACGGAGAGAAAGAAATTAATTACGTGAAGGAAGAACTGGGACGAAAAGTTATTTCCGTGGTATTTGCAAACGAAGAGATCTCTCCCTTGAATGCAGGGCTGGAAAAAGTGAAGCTGGGGGCGGACATGGTACTGCTGGAATATGGAAGAAGTGCCTGGGATTCCGTCATTGAAAAAGTCTCCGATATGAAAAATTTACCCATAGGTGTTGCCGGAAGAGTCACTGCTTCCAATCTGAGAAAGCTGCTAAAGTACTCCCCTTATTTCGTTGATGTCAGCAGCAGCCTTGAAGTAATTCCGGGAAGAAAGAACCACAAAAAAATACACGAATTCATGGAGGTGATCCGTTCTGAAGGGGCCACTGTTCAACAAAGTTGATGAACTCAAGGATCAGGATGCGGATTTTGCATATTTCTGCAGGTTCAGCGACAAAGACAGGTTAATCGGGGAAGAGTTCCTTTTCAAGACTGACGAGAAACCATTCATCTTCAATGGCAGTGCAAGGAAGGCCCTGGATGAAACCATACCTGAACTCATCAATGGTTCCAGCTCAGAAGACATCAAGATTCCTGTCTTTACGTCATTCAGTCTGGTTCAGGAAACCCTTGGGATCAGGAGCAGGCACAGTACCGAATGGCCGCTCATTGGTGCTATTCTCCCTTCCGAAACTGTTTCTGGCAGTTTTATCCGATCAGAGGAACGCCATTTGCCGCAGGGCAGGAAAACTGTTGAATTGCCAGCCAGAGAAAGGGAAAAGCTCGAAGAGAGCATTTTTGAGATAAGGGAACGAATTCGCGAGGGCGAGGCCTTGCAAGTCGTGATGTCCCATAGATTTGATCTGGAGGGCTTCAACGGACCGGACATTCTTAAGCATCTTCTGGTCAATGACAAGTCCAGATATGTTTACTATTACAAAATGGGTAAAATGGAAATACTCGGAAGTTCGCCAGAAAATGCTTTCACAAGACGCGGCGAGAACGTAACAATAAACCCAATTGCCGGAACGCGAAAGCGGATTGGAATCCCTGATGACAATCTGGTTGCTTCTCTGCTTTCTGACGGCAAGGAACTTTGTGAACACAGGATGCTGGTGGACCTTGCCAGAAATGACCTTTCCAGGATCGGTTCCACGGGAAGCATCCACGTCAGCAGAAACATGGTACCGGAGAAATTTTATTCAGTTATCCACCTGACAAGCAGCGTAGAAGCAAAACTCGCAAAGGGAAAGAGCAATTACGATGTCTTTTCTTCACTTTTCCCGGCTGGAACTGTAAGCGGTGCGCCAAAGGTCAGGGCCATAGAAATCATCGATGAATATGAGCCCATGGAGAGGGGACCATATGGCGGAACAGTTGGAATAATGGGAAAAGACCATATGGATATGGCGCTGACCATAAGGTCGGCCTTCAAAAACGGGAGCAAGTCGTACACTCAGGCTGGAGCAGGCATTGTGAAGGATTCCATCCCAAGCAAAGAAGTGGATGAAATCATTGCCAAGACCGGCACGATATTGGCGGGCGGATTGATTTGCGCATAATGCTGCTT
>JAJZZZ010000045.1 GCA_021797265.1 Thermoplasmata archaeon | reverse complement strand
TAATAGATGATGTAAGAGGCCCCCTGAGTGCCACTGGTTGGGGGAGACTGGGCACCTGACGCTATAATCAGGGATGAGAGGAAAGTCGCGAATAGGGCTGATATTACAAAAAGTATAAGGCTTGAGACCTCAGGAACTTTGCTTTTTAGTGCGCCTGCCACTGCTTTTCACACTCTTCTTTTTCTCCTTTGGCTTCTCTTTGTCGCCAGTTTCTTTTGGCTTGGCTTTCTTTTCCTTGTTGTACTTGCAGTCCATCTTGGGGCAGAACTTCCATGCCCTGCCGTTCCTGAAATCTATTATTAGGGGTGCCCCGCACTCTTCGCATATTTCCCCTGTGTTCTTGAGCTGGCCCATCTGCGGCAGAGGGTAGGTTGTTGTGCACTTGGGATAGTTTGAACAGCCAAGGAACCGTTTGCCGAACCTTGACTGGCGAATAATGAGATCTCCATTGTCCTGCGGGCACTTACCCATAAGGATTCTGTTTGAGTTAAACTGGCACTTGGGATTGATGCATCTGGTCTCAGGTGACTGTCCCTTCCTGATCACCCTTATCAGCGGAAGGCCGCATTCCTCACATTTGTCCTCCAGGATTTGAGGAGTGCCTCTTAGTGGGCTGGGAAAATCAATAACACAGCCTTCCTGTTCGCACTTGAGCCTGGAATAATCCTTGTTCCTCATCAGGACTATGTCCATGCCATGGATAGGGCATTTCCCAACGGGGTTTCCCTTCCTCAGGGAACTTATGATAGTCTCCCTTATGACTGCCTCCTTGGTCCTGAACTGCTCCAGGACATCCAGCAACATATCCTTGGAAATCTGCACCACATCTGACTTGGTCTTCTTCCTGTTTGCTATTCCATCCATTTCAGTTTCAAGGGTCGCCGTCATGTCGGGCTCAGTAATTGTGGAATGTACCATGAGAAGCGCCTCTATGAGCCCCATTCCCAGATGTGTGGGCCTGACCGGATTACCCTCAATGAAGCCCCTCATCTGGAGTTTTTCTATAATGTCATGCCTTGTGCTCTTTGTTCCAAGGTTCAGTTCCTCCATTTTCTTTATGAGTGAAGCCATGTCGTATCTTCTTGGTGGTTTGGTCATTTCCTCGTTAAGGTTCCATTCTTTGCCTTTAACCTCTGTTCCTGGCTGAAGCTCCGGGATCAATGTCTCCTCGACCCTCCTGTATGGATAGAGTTCGAGCCAGCCATGATCCTTTATGGTCTGTCCCCTGGACTCAAAATCATGGCCATTGACATCAATGAGGGCGTAAGAGACTTCCTTTGTCCCTTCCCTGTAAAGTGTGGCCAGAAATCTCCTCACAATGAGTTCGTAGATTTTCCAGTAATCACCCCTCAGATCAGACTGTTTTGCGGCTGATACCGGATAGATAGGAGGGTGATCGGTTGCCTCAGTCTTTCCCCTTGAGGGCCTGATCGTCTCCTGTTCCAGCACTTTCTTGACCAGTTCAGAAAACTCAGTATCCTTGAGCTTGTTCAAGACACCCTTGAGGTTTATGGACCTCTGGTAGACTGTATTGTCGGTCCTTGGGTAACTGATGAATCCCCTTGTGTAGAGGCCCTCGGCAATCTTCATAGCCCTTCCCGGCTGGACTCCAATCCTGGAAGCTTCCCTGATAAACTCTGTGGTGTTGAATGGTGGAGGCTTGTATATCCTTTCATCGTTCCTGGAGAATTCCTTGACCGTCCCGTTTCGACCGTTGATTTCCTCGTAAATCCTGTCGGCATCTTTCCGTTCCCAGATTGCCCCTTCCTTGGAGGTTGCCAGGAAATCCCTCTTCTTGTTGAACAGTATGCTGATTGTCCAGTAAGGCTTCTCCACGAAGTCACGGATTTCGATCTCCTTCCTCACAACAAGCGCCAGTGTAGGGGTCTGCACTCTTCCAACTGACAGAAAATTTTTTCCCAGGCGGTTTGAGGTCAATGAAAAGAACCTTGTGAGGACTGCTCCCCAGAAAAGGTCAATTTCTTCCCTTGCTGACGCTGACTGAGCTAAGTCGTTGTCCACATCAGCAAGTTCAGCAAATGCCTTCCTTATGTCGTCTGGTGTGAGGGCGCTGAATCGTGCACGCTTGATTTCAGGATTTGATTTCACCTTCTGGAGCACATTCCTGTCCACTATGTCCAGTGCCTCAACACCGATAAGTTCCCCTTCCCTGTCATAGTCAGTGGCAACAATGATGCTGTCAGCCTTGTCTGTGAGAGATACAAGGCTGTTGAATGCGCTCTTGTTGGTTACTTTGTGGACAATGTTTGAGGAAATGAGATTCTCCAGCTTTGTGGATTTCCAGTCCTTCATGCTGTCGTTGAAATCAATTGCCACTATATGCCCGCTAAGTGGAATGACTGCATGCCGGTCATCCCCCTCTCCGAATTCAATGTAATTGAGGCCTTTAGATCTCTTCTGCTTGGAGGTCCCATTTGAGAGAATATAGGCAATTCTCCTTGCTGCATCAGCCTTTTCTGTGATAATGATCTTCTTTGGTGAAGTTGTTTCTTGCAATCGTCCATTAAATGCTTCTTCTATTAAGTTCTTTACCTGTCTGGCAATGGCTCCGCATTTGTTGGAAATTTTCAGGTCTCTGCAACTTATTACAGATGGCTTAACACTTTATCCACCAGTGTCATGATGAAAAGTTGATAGTCCATTACGAGAAGTACAGTTCAATTTCCATCGAGCACTGCAGCAAGGTATACGGCCCTGCAGAAGACACTTTTCTCATAATGGACCATATGATTCCGGGCACCAATGTCCTTGAAGTTGGCTGTGGCACTGGAATTATTTCCATTTACTGCTGCAAGCTGGGAAGAAAGGTTACCTGCTGTGACGTCTCCAGGGATGCCAGGAACTGCTGTGAAAGAAATGCAATCAGGAACCATGTTGAATTCGAGATTGTTGATTCGCAACTTTTCAACAGGATAGAGGGCAGGTTTGACACCATAATCTTCAATCCGCCTTACCTTCCCACAGAAGACAGGTATGAAGAAGCTGGCCAGTGGAACGGCGGGTCAGAGGGTTTTGATGTCATCAGGCCATTTCTGAAAGATGCATCTAACCATCTTGAGGAACACGGATCAATTTACATAATTCTGTCAAGCCTTACCGATGTCAATTCACTAATAGCTGAATTCAACCAGTACACCTTCCTGGAAAAAGCCAGGCAATCATTCTTCTTTGAAACTATTTACCTTTACCAGCTTTTCAAGAGGACGGGCCCTTAAGTTTTGCGTCAATCTGTGCAGCGTTTTCAGGTAGGACTTTCTTCTCCACCTTCAAAGTGAGGTTTTCCATTTCCGTGACAGTCACAGTATCCCCGATCCCGACAGAGTCCATGTCAGCGCATTCAGCATTCCAGACCTGGGAATTAATAGAAACCCTGAGAAAACCTGGTTTCTTGCCCACAACGACTGCTTTTCTGCCAACGTACGAATCTTTGCCCGTGAGCGGATTTCTGCCGAACGGGTACCTCATTATGAGCCTGGTGAGCCAAGAACCCATCGCACCCCCTACCAGTAGAAAGATGAGTGCGTATAGGATAAATGTCGTCTGGGAAACCTGCATTGTTCCACTATTATCTCTTTGGTTATAATTTTACCCGAAAAGACTCATAGAGTTTTAAATGTGGAAATAATGACCTGTAAACCAAATGCCTACCATTCAGGACAGAATAAAGGAAATTGAGGAGGAACTCCACAAGACAGAGTACAACAAGGCCACACAGAAGCATATAGGTATTCTGAAGGCCAAGCTGTCGAGGCTGGAGCTGGAATCCCAAACTCAGAAGAAAGGTGGCGGCGAGGGCTTTTCTATCCCGAAATCCGGTGATTCAACGGTAGCCCTTGTTGGTTTTCCAAGCGTGGGAAAAAGCAGCATCCTGAACAAGCTCACCTCCCAGGAGAGCAAGATAGGAAGCTTTGCATTCACAACGCTGACAGTCATACCTGGGACACTGAACTACAAGGGTGCCCAGATACAGATACTGGACCTTCCTGGAATAATTGAAAATGCCAGCGTGGGCTCCGGGAGGGGAAGAGAGGTCCTGAGCATGGTCAGGAACGCTGACCTGGTCCTGGTCATCACCGATGTTGATGCCAAAGGGGTGGACAAGATAATATTTGAGCTTCATCGTGCAGGCATTGTCCTCAACAGGCGGAGAAGGAATATTTCCATAAAGAAGGGAAACAGCGGCGGCATCAAGATACACAAGCCCAAGAAAGTCGACATAAACGATGATGAAATCCGTTCTGTCCTGAAGGAATTCAAGATCACCAACGCGGATGTGTTCATTAGGGAGGCTATAACCATGGATGACCTGATTGACCACCTCAGGGGAAATACAATTTATGCTCCAGGGCTCTTCATTGTGAACAAGATTGACCTGCCTCACAGGAAGGAAAACCTCGATAGCCTCAGGCAGTATGGCAAGGTCCTGACCGTTTCAGCATCTGCAAACATAGGGATAGAGAACCTCAAGGAACAGATTTACCAGTCGCTGGAGCTGGTTCGCATTTACCTCAGAGAAAAGTCCGGTCGTGTCGATATGGAGAGGCCAATGGTTGTGAGAAAGGGGGTGGTTGTCCGGGAAATCGTGAGGAAGATAAGCAGGGAAATGCTTGATTCCTTCAGGTATGCAATAATTACCGGCCCCCACAGGAAGCAGGCTGAACTGAGGGTTGGCCTGGAATACGAGCTCCTGGACAGTGATGTTCTCACTATAATAAGCAGAAATTAGGTTGATGGTAAGAATGATTGTTGCTAGAAGGGTAAGATTTTACGGTGACGTGCAGGGAGTGAATTTCAGGAGAAATTTTGCCGCGCTTGGAAACAGCCTTAAGCTTGTTGGCTGGGTGAAGAACCTTGCAGATGGTTCGGTGGAAGCCCATATCGAAGGTGAGCCACAGTTAATCCAGTCAATGATCCACAGATCATGTACGGAGCTATTTCCAGCAAAAGTTGAAAAATTCCAGTCTCAGGAAGATGAGATTGAGGAACTCCAAGAGTTCGTCGTCATCAGGTGACTACCTCAAACTTGTATCCCAGTAGTTTGACTTTATCTAGGAGCACTCCCAGGTGGGTTTCGTCCCTTACGTTAACTGTGAAAGTAACGGTCTGGTATCCCACAGGAGTATTCCGGGCCAGATTGTCCACTTCCGCGTGGTAGATGTTCCCCCCGATTTCCGAAATAACAGATGCGATCCTGTAGAGAGTTCCAGGCTTGTCTGGTATCTTGAATTCAATCCTGACCAGTTTAGATTCGATCTCAAGAGACTTGTAGATTATCTTGGAGAGCAGGAGGAAGTTCATGTTCCCGCCAGATAGGATAACTGCCACTTTCTTTCCCCTCACATCGATCTTGTGGTCCATCAGCGCTGCAACAGCGGCCGCACCTGATGGCTCAACCAGGGTCTTGTTTCTTTCCAGAAGTTTGTATATGGCAAGTGCAATGGATTCGTCGCTGACAGTCACTATCTCATCCACATTCTGGCGCACCGCTTTGAATGTCAGTTCGCCCGGGTACTTCACCGATATGCCCTCAGCAATGCTCTGCCCGCTTGTGTGGGGAACTATCTTTCCCTCCTCGACTGACTTGAGCATTGAATCAGACAGCTCTGATTCCACCCCGATTATCCTGACCTTGGGGTTGATGCTCTTTGCTGCAATTGATATCCCTGACATTAGCCCGCCGCCTCCAATTGGAACCACGATCATATCAACGTCCGGGAGTTCTTCCATGATTTCAAGCCCCACTGTACCCTGGCCGGAAATAATGTAAGGGTCATTGAATGCCTCTATGAATATACGGCCTTCCTCTTCCCTTATCCTGTCTGCAATGGCTTTTGCCTCAGTGTAGTCTGCCCCGCCTAGAACTACTTCCGCCCCATATCCCTGAACCGCGTTGATCTTCGCCGGGGTGGTGAATTCGGGCATGACAATTTTTGCAGATATCCCGTTATATTTTGCTGCATAAGCGACACCCTGCGCATGGTTGCCGGAACTGGCAGTTATCACGCCTTTCTTTCTCTCCTCTGGTGTAAGCTTTGACACCCTGTAGAGGGCACCTCTTGCCTTGAAAGAACCGGTCTTCTGGTGGTTTTCCATCTTGAAGAATATGGTTCCCCCTAGCATTTCACTGAATGTAGTAGACCTGGCAAGCTGGGTCCTGTTGGTCTTTCCATTGAGATATTTCTGAGCTTCCTTTATATCCTTTAATTCAGGCAATCCGTCTTTCACTTTATTTCACCTAAAGCTTTCTTTCAAGTTCCTTCATTGCGTCACGGTAAATCTGCTCCGAATCCTCAAGAAACAGTTTGATCTTCAGCTGTTCCATTTCCACCATTTCCGGATCCTTGAGTGATTTGAGGTTTATCCGTATATTCTGGATTACGCCCTTCAGGGCAGCAAGTGAAAACTCCAGTGAGCAGCCTGCGTCAGTTATGGCATTCCGGTTACCATAAGAAACCAACAATGCCGATATCCTCAGAACTTCCTGCGAAGCTGATGCTATTTTCCAGGGAACCCTTATGGCATCCATTGTTGCAATCTGAAGTTCCTTTTCCCTCTCAGCCTTCTCGTCGTCGGTGGACTTTGGCATCTTCCATGCCGCAACAATTTTGTCGAAAGCCTCCTCGTCCTGACCCATCAAGTCCCGAAGTTCTGCCCTCAGTTCAGAAGACCTTTTGGAAACCTGCTCTGCAATTTTCTGGCTGTCCTCATATCCTTTCTTGCCCAATGTGAGTCCTGCCACCATTGATGTGAGGGCCGCACCGACAACAGCCACCAGGCTGCTGGCAGCCCCACCGCCTGGTGCCGGGCTAGCGCTTGCAAGCCTTTCCACAAAGCTGTCTAATGATTCCATTTTCATCCCCACATCTTCTTTTCAAGGATCTGGTCTCCTTTGAAACCATTAAGCTGAAGGTAGAATTTTGCAGCCTCTGTCATGGCTTCAAGCGGAACCAGGCCAACTACTTCTGATTCCACAACGGAAACCCCATACCTGGAAGCCTCCAGCTTCACTAACTCAAAAACCCTGTGTATGGGGGTTTTCCTGTAATTGGTCAGATTCATTGAGATCTGCACCATCTTCTTGTCTTCCAGAAAGAAAGCCAGCGCTTTCACAAAGGTGAAGCCACCGTCTTTTGCCCTGAGTGCTTTGGCAATCTTCTTTCCGATGGATATGTCCTGGGTGTTCAGGTTAACATTGTATGCAATTAGAAAATCCCTGGCTCCAATTATGCTTGCACCCGCCGGGCCGATCTTTGCAGGCCCGAAATCCGGTTTCCATTCAGCCTCACCTATTGAGGCCCTGAGTTCCTCAAACTGGAAGCTTTTTGTCCTTATGTTCTCGAGGCTTTTTCTGTTTTCAAGAAAAGCTGCATCTGCATACATGTAAACTGGTATCTGGAGTTCTTCACCAACTTTCTTCCCCAGTTCTCTTGAAAGCTTTATGCAGTCATCAGAAGTGGCCCCTGATAACGGTATGAAAGGTATAACGTCGGATGCGCCAAATCTTGGGTGTTCACCGGAGTGCTTGTTCAGATCAATCAGCTGTGCAGCTTTGGCAATCCCTGCAAACGCCGCCTCCACCGCATGCTCAAGCCCAACAGTGAATGAAACTACGCTTCTGTTATGATTTTCATCAAGTTCCATGTCGAGAATCTTCACAGTTTCCACAGAAGATATCGCTTCAACAATCTGCTCCACTTTACCACGATTGCGCCCTTCACTGAAATTTGGAACGCATTCGACTGTCTTCATGAGTATGAGATATTGAAGACGAATATTAAATTTGAACAGGATTTTCAACAAGGAAATTAATGGGAAGTCATTCATTCACACCTGTTAACAAATAACAAAAACAACATCACTGTTCCAATGGTTTTCTATATAGTGATATATTATAATACATATTATCTAAAACAGCAATATTACAATGTCTGGGATGAAGTTTATTATCAAATTTGCAATTGCCATATAAGAGATAAGTCTCAGTTAACACTAAAAAAATTTAATATGATCAGAACGTGTAAAACATTAGTTATCATGATTGTGATCAAATCAGATAATGTATTACCAGATATGGTTACCAAGCAATAACAGATTCTGGTGACAAAAAAAAGATTTGTACCTCTGAGAAATGATAATGTTACCGACAACGAAAAAGCGAGATGAGAGTATGATTAATGAGCATGAACACAAGATAAAGAAAATAATCAAGAGAGATGGAACCGAGGTGGATTTTGTCGTATCAAAGATCTCCAGGGCCATTTACAAAGCAATGCTCTCTGTTAAAACCGGCTCAATGAAGGAAGCTGATGAAATTGCGGCAAAGGTTGTTTCCGAAGTTGAAAAGGAAACCCTTACGCCAACAGTTGAGCAGGTTCAGGACAAGGTTGAAAATGTCCTTATGACCACCTCTAAGAAGGGGAACAGATACAACGAGGTTGCCAGGGCATACATTCTGTACAGAGAAAAGAGAAGAACAATTAGGGAAGAAAAGGCCAGGCTGGGGGTTACAGATGACCTTAAGCTCTCAATAAACGCAATCAAGACACTTGAGGCCAGATACCTCCTCAAGGACGAGGATGGAAAAATCGTTGAAACACCAACCCAGATGTTCAGAAGAGTTGCCTCCCACGTTGGCGTGGTTGAACTCCTTTATGATTTCAGGACGTACCAGAAAACAGGGAAAGCACCCAAGGACGGCAAGGTGTTCGGAGCAATCTCAAAGACGCAGATGGAAGTGCTGGAAAGGGCACATGACCACTTGATAAATGAGAAGGAGCTCAAAGGCACATTTGAAGAGTTCCTCAACTTTGTTTACTCAAAGCCAACCACTGCCACCGACACCATTGAGAAGTATTATGATGTAATGTGCAACCTTGAATTCGTTCCGAATTCGCCAACACTGATGAACGCTGGCGCAAGGTTGGGGCAGCTCTCAGCATGCTTCGTCCTCCCGGTTTCTGACAGCATTGAGGACATATTTGAATCACTAAAATACCAGGCTATGATCCACAAGTCAGGCGGAGGCACGGGTTTCTCATTCTCAAGACTCAGGGAGAGAGACGACCTTGTCGGTTCAACTAAGGGAGTTGCCTCAGGACCTGTCTCATTCATGAAGATTTTCGATGTCACCACAGACATCATCAAGCAGGGTGGAAAGAGAAGAGGAGCCAACATGGGCATACTGAGGTATGACCACCCGGATATCATGGACTTCATACTCAGCAAGGATGCGGAAAACACCATCCTCAGCAACTTCAACATTTCCGTTGGAATGGATGATGAATTCTTTGAGAAACTGGATTCAGATGACTACATAGAGCTCAGAAGCCCCAGGAGCGGCAAGATCATAAACAGGATCAAGGCCAAGACCATGTGGGACACCATCATAAACAAGGCATGGCAGACCGCAGATCCAGGCTTAATTTTCCTGGATGAGATGAACAGGAAAAACCCTGTCAGGCACATTGCAGACATAGAGGCAACAAACCCGTGCATTACTGGAGATACTCTTGTGTATACTTCCAACGGGCTCATGCGGGCATTTGATCTTCACAAAGAAGGAAATCCCATAGATGTTGTCACCGACAAGAGAAACTCAGGGAGAAAACTGCAGCATGCCTCTAACATAATTTCCACCGGGATAAAGCAGATTATTAAGCTCAGGACAAGGGAAGGCTTCGGTATCCGTGTCACCGAAGACCATCTGATATTCAGCCACGAGAGAGGTTGGGTAAAGGCTGGTGACCTCAGAATGGGAGAAAAGATAAGAGTTTTAAGCAACCCAGGAGCCTTCGGAACCGAAGGCGGCCTAGAATCAGGACGCGTACTGGGCTGGCTTGTTGGAGACGGGCACATCAACCATGGCCCGGGCAACAAGCGGGCTGTTCTTTCCTTCTATGATCAGGATAGGCCTCTGTCACAGGAGTTTGCCGAATACGTGAACAGCATTGTCAGGCCTGCCTCAATTGACAGAGAATACCACATATCTGTAGTGAATATTGAAAGCAGGAACCTCAGCACGGTGTCCTCAGAAAGACTGAAGGAGTATGCTGCACAGATGGGACTACTGGAAAACAAGTTAAGGATCCCTGACGCAGTCTTTATGGGCACAGAGGCAATGCAAAAGGGGTTTCTCCAAGCACTTTTTGAATCAGACGGAACCGTTGCCAGCACATCAAGATCAAGGCACAGCATAAGTCTTGCCTCTGTCAGTGAAGAACTTCTTCAGGAAACCCAAATGCTGCTTCTGAACTTCGGCATTTACAGCCGAATCTACAGGAACAGGAAGAAAGATAGGGATGCCGAGATGCCAAATTCAATCAGAGAGCCCACACTGTACCATGCCCAGGCATACCATGACCTCGTAATTACAGGTGAAGGGCTTGTAAGATTCCATCAGAAGATAGGTTTCTTATCAGAACGCAAGACAGCAAAACTTGGAGCTATTGTTGAGGGCTACGAAAGAGGCCCTTATACCCAAAACTGGATTGCAACAGTGGAATCCATAACAGATGATGGCGAGGAGGAGGTATTTGATCTCATTGAGCCAACCACACACTCATTTATAGCCAATGGCCTTGTTGTCCACAACTGCGGAGAACAGCCGCTTATGCCATACGAGCCATGCAACCTGGGATCAATAAACCTGAGCAAGTTCGTGAAGAATGGAGAGGTGGACTGGAACCATCTGAAGGAAGTCGTGCACCTTTCCACAAAGTTCCTTGACAATGTCATAGACGCCAACAAATTCCCTGTTGATAAGATCGAGAAGATGGCAAGGACTACAAGGAAGATCGGCCTCGGCTACATGGGATTCGCAGACCTTCTCATGCTCCTTGGCATATCTTACAACAGCGGTGCAGGCCTTGAAATGGCGGAGAGAGTTATGAGCTTCCTTGATGAAGAATCCCACTCTGAATCCGAAATACTGGCAGTGAGCAGAGGTGTATTCCCCGGATGGTATGGATCCACTTACGAGAAGGAAGGGCTCAAGAGAAGAAACTCCACCACAA
>JAJZZZ010000044.1 GCA_021797265.1 Thermoplasmata archaeon | reverse complement strand
CCTGGTGCATGTAGTAGAAAAGTACCTGAGGCCGTTTCCGAAAAGCCGGATATGTCTCAGGCAATGAGTTCATCTTAACTGGAATAATAATTGAAATTTAACCATGATGCAACCTGAGGGATGAGATAAAAGTACCACCAGGACTATTTAAACTGCAAAAAATTATTATGCTGAGTTTCTCTAACTTATAATGCGATACGTTGTAATCACAGGTGGTGTGATTTCCGGCTTAGGAAAAGGGACTTTGACCTCAAGCCTGTCCTACCTTCTGAAATGTCATGGAGTCAAGGTAACAGCCCTGAAAATAGATCCTTATCTGAACTACGATGCTGGAACCATGAATCCATACCAGCATGGTGAGGTTTTTGTTCTTGATGATGGAAGCGAGGTTGACCTGGATCTTGGAAACTATGAGCGTTTCATGGATACGAATCTGAGCGGCAGGAATAACATAACTACAGGAAAGATTTACAAGGAGGTTATAGAAAGGGAGAGAAGGGGTGAATATCTCGGGAATACCGTTCAGATAATACCACACATAACGAACGAGATCAAGAGGCGGATCAGGGAGATAGGCAACAGTTCCGGCGCAGACGTTGCACTCATAGAGGTAGGGGGCACTGTTGGAGACATAGAAAGCATGCCTTTCCTTGAGGCCCTGAGGGAACTTAACAGGGAGAAGGATACAGAAAGCATGCTATTCTGCCACGTGACTCTGGTTCCAGAGGTTGGTGGCAACATGGAGCAGAAAACAAAGCCTACTCAGCACAGCGTCAAGGCCCTGAGGGAGATAGGCATCCAGCCAGATGTAATATTCTGCAGGTCAAAAAACAGGCTTTCTCCCGATTCAGTGAGAAGGATTTCTCTGTTCACTGACGTAAATGAAGAAGGTGTAGTGAGCGTAACTGATGTCCCAAATGTGTATCTTGTCCCTGATCTCCTGAGGAAACAGGGAATCGACAGGTTCATCATTTCAAATCTTGGACTGGTGGAAGGGGAGTACAGGGATGTATGGGCTGAGTACAAACAGAACCTTATCAGCCCTTCAAAAAGAGTCACAATAGCCCTTGTGGGCAAATATGTTGAGCTTCAGGATGCATATATAAGCCATAAGGAGGCATTTTCCCATATTACAGGAAAGACAGGCATTGCAGTGGACATAAAATGGATAAATTCCGACAGTCTCCTTTCAGACATGTCAGTGCTTGATGATGTCCATGGGATAATAGTCCCTGGAGGATTTGGCTACCGTGGATTCGAAGGCAAACTGAAGGCAGCACAGTTTGCCAGGGAAAGGGAGATCCCATATCTTGGAATATGCCTTGGCTTCCAGGTCGCTGTGGTGGAATTTGCCAGAAATGTGCTTGGAATGGGCAATGCCAGCAGCACTGAATTTGATCCAAAGACACCTTACCCCGTCATAGATCTACTTCCTGAACAGATGGGCGTCAAGGATAAAGGAGGAACAATGAGGCTGGGTTCAAAGAAGGTAATCATAAGGGAGGATTCACTCGCTAAGGAACTTTATGGGAAAAGCGAGGTATATGAGAGGCACAGGCACAGATATGAGGTCAATCCTGCATATATCGAGAAGTTCGAGAAGGCTGGAATGATTTTTTCCGGGACAGATGAGGACAGAGTGAGGATGGAAATAGTGGAAATGCCTTCAAACCCGGGAATGATAGCAGTACAGTACCACAGTGAATTTCTTTCAAGGCCGCTCAGGCCATCAGTTGTGCATGAGTTCCTTGTCCGCTCAGCGCTCAAATACAGGGAGCACTTCGTTGAAGCTGCAGTCTGAAGCAGGGATGCCTGAAATGCCTCAAAGGATCAGCCTTGAAAGCTACAGAAGCATGCTCTGGGAACGTGTCCGTGAATCTTACGAGATAGCTAGGAAGGCAAGGGAGAAGGGCCTTGATGTTTCAAATGAGGTTGAAATGCCCCTTGCTTCGGATATGGCAGACAGAATTGAGGAGCTAATAGGAATAAAGGGCATTGCATCTGAAATCAGGGAACTGGCAAAAACCATGAGCCGTGAAGAAATCTCCATTGCCATCTCACGCAGGGTGGCTGGCATGTATTCAGGTGAAGGCAAAAAGGTGGCCGTTGAAAAGGCTGTTAGGGTTGGACTTGCAATACTTACTGAGGGAATACTTGTTGCACCCCTCGAAGGGATAGCGACTGTGGATATTGCATCAAACTCAAACGGCACAGATTATGTCTCCATTGTCTACTCTGGCCCCATAAGGGGTGCCGGAGGAACAGCTCAGGCCCTGAGTGTCCTAATTTCTGATATAGTAAGAAGAGACCTGGGAATAGGTTCATATATTGCAACTGACGATGAGATTGAGCGATATATCGAGGAGATACAGAGCTATAACCGCCTGAAGCATTTGCAGTATCTACCATCACCAGAGGAGATAAGAAGGGTAGTACGGAACCTTCCTGTCTGTATAGATGGTGAGGGAAGCGAAGAGGAGGAGGTTTCAGGGCACAGGGATATGGAAAGGGTATCTACCAACAGAATAAGGGGAGGAATGTGCCTGGTCCTCTGTGAGGGCCTTCTTCAGAAATCAAAGAAGGTTTTGAAACATACATCAAAACTCGGCATCAAGGAGTGGGATTTCCTGTCAGGGAGCTCCAGCTCGGAGGGTACTGAGCAGAAATCCGAGAAGGACAGTGGAAAATCTGAGAAATTTCTAAAGGATCTTGTTGCAGGGAGGCCTGTTTTCGGCCATCCAAACAGGCCTGGTGGATTCAGACTCAGATATGGAAGATCAAGGCTGACAGGGCTCGCGGCAGCAGGAATAAGCCCATCGACCATGATAGTGGCGGACGAATTCATAGCCACAGGGGCACAGATTAAGGTCGAACTCCCGGGGAAGGCAGCCGCAGTTACCCCATGTGACGGAATTGACGGCCCCATGGTTCTTCTGGATGACGGCTCCCATATCCGGGTTGAGAATGAAGAAACTGCAAGAGCCGTTTCCCAGAGGATCTCAATGATCACCGACATGGGTGAGATACTTATTGCCTATGGTGATTTTCTGGAGAACAACCACAAACTTGTACCTGGATCTTTCAACAATGACTGGTGGAGGCAGTACGCCTTAAGAGCTAATGTTCCTGAAGATCTTTTATCAAGGATACCGGATGAGAAAGAGGCGATAGCCATATCTGAGAAATACGGGATTCCAGTTTACCCGAGGTACGACTATTTCTGGCACGATCTTCAGATTCCAGAGATACTTTCCTTAAGGACACAGCTGATGAATTGCAGGGTTCTAGACAGGGTCCTGATTGCTGACGCATCACTTTCATGGCCATTGGTGAGGCTGGGTATACCTTTCAACTCCTCAGGTTCTGAGATCAGATTATCGGAATATGCCTGCCTTCTGAGATCCCTGGGACTTTATGAAGATGGAGGAATTATAAAGGAAAAAGCACAAATTCCTGAAGGGGGGTATGATTCGGTGACTCTAGTTTCCAGGCTTTCAGGGCTGACGATTCTTCCAAGGTCACCCACCAGGGTTGGGGCAAGGCTTGGGCGGCCTGAAAAGGCAGGGGACAGAAAGATGAAGCCCAAGGTCCATGTTCTATTCCCTGTGGAATCCTACGGCTCCACAAGGAGATCAATAAGGAGTGCCGGGTCAAGCTCTTCCAGTTCAATTGAAATTGAAATGGAAATGAGAAGATGCATGGAATGCAGGAGTGACTCCCCACAACCTATATGCCCGAATTGCGGGTCTTCAACGGAAGCAACCGGGAATGTGAAAAAATCACGGGTTGATCTCCATGGGATACTTCAGAAAGCAGAGGAGAGAATGGGTATATCACTGCCGGATAAGCTGGAAATAAAAGGGGTAAAGAAGCTCATGTCCAGCACCAAGGCGGCTGAGCCTATTGAGAAAGGAATACTCAGGGCTATCCATGATATTTCAATAAACAAGGACGGGACTTGCAGATATGATATGTCAGATATACCCATCACACACTTCCATAGTGATGAGCTAATGGTAGATCCCTCAATATTTGTATCCCTGGGTTATGATGGTTCAGAAGTCAACGAGATACTGCCGCAGGACATCATAATACCGTACAGATCTGCGGAGTACCTTCTGAAGGTTGCATCCTTTGTGGATGATCTCCTGACAAAGTATTATGGATTGCCGCCTTTCTATATGTGCCAGAAGCCTGAAGACCTCATCGGCCATCTTGTAATAGGGCTTGCCCCGCACACGTCTGGCGGAATAGTGGGAAGGATTATAGGATTCAGCAATGTAAGCGGATGTTATGCGCACCCCTTCTACCACGCAGCAAAAAGAAGGAACTGTGACGGGGATGAGGATAGTATAATGCTTCTCATGGATGGGCTGCTGAACTTCTCTAAGAAATTCCTGCCGTCCACAAGAGGAGGCCTCATGGATGCTCCGCTTGTTCTCACCGTTCAGCTGAATCCGGAGGAGGTCGACAAGGAGGCTATGAATGTAGACACTGTATGGGAATATCCGCTGGAGTTTTACGAAAAGGCCAGTATCGGAGCATCTCCTGTTGACCTTGAGGAAATGATGATGACAATGGGGAAGAGATTCAGCCTCACAGGCACTATTATGGGGACAGGATTCTCCACTTCCTGCTCAAACATAAACCAGGGAGTGACCACCTGTTCTTACAAGACCATAGACAGCATGGAGGAAAAAATAGAAAGGCAGCTTAAACTGGCAAGAAGAATACGAGCTGTTGATGCAGATGATGTTGCATCAAGGGTCCTCAACTCGCACTTTCTGCCTGATATGTATGGAAATTTCAGGAAATTCTTTTCCCAGGAGTTCAGATGCACAAGATGCAATGCGAAATACAGGAGGGTTCCACTTTCAGGAAAGTGCCTCAAATGCGGAAACAGGAGCCTGACATTGACAATACACAGGGGAAGCATTATGAAATATATGCAGGAAACGGTGAAAATATCAGAAGAGTTTGAAATTCCATGGTACCTGAAGATAAGGATCGATAACCTTGTAAACACTATAAACGGTACCTTCAACACAACAGAGCCCATCAAGGGGGAGGAACTCAACTTCTATATGGAAGAGGAGGTGGAAAATTGATTGGATCTCTTTTCGTAACTGGCCCTGCCGGTACAGGGAAGTCCACTTTCTGCGGTGCACTTAAGGAATGGCTGATTACCAATGAATATGACGCTGCAGTTGTGAATCTTGATCCCGGCTCTGAGTACATACCATATGAAGCGGAGGTGGACATAAGGGAGACTATTTCACTTTCGCAGATAATGTCGGAATACAACCTGGGGCCAAATGGGGCTCAGATTGTGGCTGCTGACCTCTTGCTTGATAACATAGAGCCAGTCTCAACAGTTTTGAGGGAACTGGACGATTACTATGTGATATTCGATACACCTGGCCAGATGGAACTTTTCACATACCGCCCCGGTGCTCCAATGCTGGTGGAAAAACTGAGCGGGCACAAGTCTATGCTGGCTTTCATTTCTGATGCAGTCCTCTCCGTATCGCCTTCAGGCTATATTTCTCAGAAGATGCTTTACGCTTCTGTAATGTCAAGGTTCTTCAGGCCAATGATCTATGTCCTGAACAAATCCGATCTGGTCACAGATGAAGACATAGAGAGGGTACATTCCTGGGAAAACTCTCCGGAACTTCTATCAGATGCCCTGATGGATGAAAAGACACCAATGATGAAGGACTTCTTCATATCAGTTCTGAACTCATTCAGGGATAATGATATGATCTCTAAAGTGGTGCCTGTCTCTGCCAGGGACTTCAGTGGGCTTGAGGATGTGTACAGCGATATGTCTGTATTCTTCACCGGAGGTTCAGATGCAGATACAATGTACAGGGATGATTAATATAGTGTATAACGTGAATTAAAGGACTGTCAGTGGCATATAAAAGCATCATCCGGCAAAGAGGACATTTCTTTATATACCCACCAAAATCCATACAAGTGGCAGCAAAAGAGTTTTAACATTCCTGCCCTAACCTCGATCATGGCAGCAAAGCATCACTGTATCATCTGTCAGGATCTTATCTATAGTGGGATTTACTGCTCTGAATGCTCCTCCCAGATTCACAGGGCCAGATCAATTGAGGACGAACCTCTTGATGAGTGGTTGAGTAATGCAAGATCATCGCGAACAAGAATTTATCCAGACGCAAAGGAAGGGATACGGTCCATAGACGAATTTTTATTGTAAGATTTTCCTTTTGCCTGCGGAATATGTTTTTAAACATTTCTCATAAGATTTTTAAGTCTTAAGGAAATGGTGAAGCGGTGAAATAATGGCAGACAACTGGAAAGAAAAAAACGAACTGAAACCCAAGGGACTTGACGGAATATCAGATCAGCAGATAGAGTACCACTTTGAAACACATTACAAGGGATACGTCAAAAAGCTGAATGAAATATGGTCAAAACTGGGATCTGCCGACAGAGCCGCAGCTAACCAGAACTACAGTGATCTCAGGGAATTGAAGTCAGAGGAGACTTTCAACTTCGATGGTGCCCTTCTGCATGAGACATACTTCGGAAATCTTACAGCATCACATGGGCAGCCATCAGAGTCCTTCAAAAAGCAGGTGGAGAAGGACTTCGGGAGCTATGAGAAATGGGTTGAGGATTTCAAGGCCACAGGCGTTGCCTTCAGGGGATGGAGCCTTCTTGTCTTCGATCTGAATACAGGGAAGCTCAGAAATGTTGGTGCCGATGCACACAATTCAAACGCAATGTGGAACAGCATAGTACTTCTCGCTCTGGATGTATATGAGCATGCGTATTATGTTGATTATGGTGCTAAGAGAGCCCCATATCTAGACGCATTCATGAAGAACGTCAGGTGGTCTGACGTTGACCAGAAGCTTGAGAAAGCCAAAAAAATGTATGAAATATTCAAATAATATTTCAATATGAGTGCCCTGAATGGAACCAGTTTCTGTTTCGGGGCAGAATATTTTTAAAGAAAGCTCTTTTTATTCGAAATTAAGGGCCATTCAGGAATCGGAAGTAAGGGATGTTCTGGAATCCCGGCTTGAGGATTTCAGGCGTATGCGCTCTTCTGATGCAGAAACTCTTTTCGGGGAGTTATGTTTCTGCATTCTTACTGCAAACACTTCCGCGGAGATGGGGATAAGGACTCAGATGGGGATAGGAATAGAAGGATTCCTCAAACTTCCTGAGAAGAGGCTCAGAGATCGCCTCCATGAGCTTCAATACCGTTTCTACAATGTGAGATCAAGGTTCATAGTTAAAGCACGCCCATTTATAGATGAACTTCCCGGACTTGTAAGATCCACAGACCCAATGGAAGCAAGGGAATTTCTTGTGAAGAATGTGGATGGAATAAGTTACAAGGAGGCATCTCATTTTTTAAGGAATGTCGGTGTTTTTGATCTTGCCATTCTTGACAAGCACATTGTGAGAATAATGAATCAGCTGGACCCTTCAATAGACATGAAGGTCACACCGGCCTTCAGGTACATACAGAAGGAGAATATATTCAAAACCTATTCTGACTCACTTGGCATGAAACCCGGTGAACTGGATCTTTATCTCTGGTACATTGCTACCGGTAAAATAATTAAATGAGTCTGATCTAGCTATCTGTATGCTCAATTTCATGGAGTCCCGGAGAATAGACCTGAACTACAGGTATCTCCATGGTGATCTGTACGAACTTATGAAAAATGCCGGTGGGGCAGTTGCAGATGCTGTTTCAGATTTATTCGGCAGGGGATTGAAAATACTTGTGCTGTGTGGTACCGGAAATAACGGAGGAGACGGACTTGTTGCTGCCAGGCTTCTTTCTGGAGATAATGAAGTAAGTGTATTTCTGGCATCAGATGAAAACTCCATTAAAACAAGGGAGGCAAAGAAGGCATTCAGGGAATACAGGGGCAAATTGCTCAGATCATTTCCTGATAATATTTCCGATTACGATGTGGTAATCGACGCCCTTCTTGGCTCCGGAATTTCAGGAGAGCCAAGAAAGCCCATGGATCAGTATATTCAGGCTGTTAACACCTCTGCAAAGCATCTTGTTTCCATAGATGTCCCCTCCGGTATCGGTAGTGAGATATGCATTTCCCCGGAGATCACTGTAACATTTACGGATATCAAAGAGGGTATGACCCAAAACAACAGTGGCAGGATAATAATAAAAGATATAGGAATACCTGACAGGGCTTTCAGAAACAGCGGGCCAGGTGATTTCCTCTATCTTAAAAAACCTGACCTCTCATCACATAAGGGTATGAATGGCAGGGTCCTTATGATCACAGGACACAGGTTCTACGGTTCCGCTGTGATTGCTGCGATGGGCGCTGTAAAATCCGGGAGCGACACAGTCAAGGTCTTCACTTCTCAGGAGAACAGAGCAGTGATTTCTGGATTTGATCCCCAGATAATCACAGGAATATCAAAGGATCTGACCCCAGAGATGGTGCAGCGTTCCGATTCAATTCTAATCGGCTCTGGCTGCGGAGACTATGATCTCTCAAGTGAGATATCCGCCCTGAAAGGATACACTGGTTTCATAGTTCTGGATGCAGACGCACTCTCGAGGGCTGAAGAGATTTTTGAGGCTGCTCCAATGTCAAGAATATGCATGACTCCTCATGCAACAGAGTTCAGCAGGATAAGTGGAAGGGCACCCACCATAGAATATGTCCTCGAATACTGCGAAAAAACTGGTTTTCTGGTTATACTGAAGGGTGAAAAGGACATAATTTCTGATGGCAGGATCTACAGGATAACAGAAGGAGGTAATCCAAGAATGACTATGGGTGGCACAGGAGATCTGCTGGCAGGCATTCTTACTTCTCTATTGAATTCATCAAGAAGCGTTCTGGCAGCTGCATGCATGGCATCATTTATAAATAAGAAATCAGCCGACCTATGCTTCCAGGAGAAATCTTACTGGTATGACATTAATGACATGATATCCAGAATCCCAGAGGTCCTCAGGTATTACAGCCAGTATTCATAATTCATTTACATTGGGAAGATTAATAAATGACTTTACTTAAATGATAAGGCAGGTGAATAATGCCAAACAGCCCTGAAACGGAATTCACTAAGGTAAAACAGGCATCATTTCTGGAAGCTTTCCAGGAAGCTGCAAACAGAAAGCCAAGTTATCCGGTTCTTGTCTACGAAGGAAGGTACTTTTCCTACAGGAGCATAGACCAGATGTCATCCTCGCTTTCTGAATTTCTGGTTTCCAGAGGATGCGAACCTGGTTCAAGGGTAGGCATTCTTCTTCCAATGTCTCCCCAGTACCTGATCTCCCTTCTAGGTGTATTGAAGTCCGGGGCAATTCCGGTCAACTTTGGTTCATTGAAGAACAGTGAATACCATTCTATATCCACAGATCAGAGAAACGACTGGCTGATAATAAAATCCGATTCCGACATTATTCCCGAACGAGGGGAGAAAGTAATCACAGCAAGGATAGGAGACCTGATGAATTTCATAAAGGGCATTCAGACAGATGGGCATCATAATAACCAGCCTCCAGGATTTGTCTCAAGACTCATAGATATAATTCTTGAAAAACCAAGGGAAAAGGACCATGGGAAGATTCAGGGAAAGGAGGCGATAGGTTTCCTGTCATATGGGATAAGCGGTGAGCCCAATGTCATAGATTTCAATGGCGGTGCCTTATGTGAGAGGGCATTAACTGCACTTGGCAGGATCACTGGAACTGGCTCTGTTTTTCGCAATGCCTCATGCATCCCTCCAGCTTCCCCGGAGGGATTCATTCTTTCAGTCCTGATGCCAGTTATGAGCACAGGTTACTCTATATTTCCATCTAGTCCGGATCCTGGCATAAGGATTTTTAAGATTGCCGACACATACAACGCTAACTTCATAACTCTGTTTCCGGAAATAATCTCGAAGTTAAAAGAGATTGAATATCCAAACAGGGATAGGATCAGGGGCATAATTTCTACAGGCCTGGAATTTAACTCCAGCCTATTTTCCAATATCGCAAGCAGGAATAATTTCCGAATATTCTATTTCTTTGGGATTCCAGAACTTATGGGCATGACGCATTGTATGGAACTCTCCAGTGATTCTTTGGGAAGGCTTCTCCCCTTAGACAAGGGTGAGACAAAGGTGGAAAGTGAATCAGGTGTCGATAGCAATCCTGAGGGCGAGAAAGGGCCAACGGTAACGGGCAATAATGAGGAATCCATAATGAGCGGTGAATTCGGAATCAAGGCGAGCATTGACACAGATGGATCTATCGGAGATATAAAAGTGGAAAGAGATATTGCTATTATTATCGGCAGGCACACAAGCAGATGTTTCATAGAAAAGAGCGCAGGAACCATACCTGGCGTTTTAGAATTTGTTGCTGATTTCAAGGAGATTACTCCCGGAATCAGAAAAATTGTGTTTTACTGTGTAAAGGATGATAGAAGGGCAGATGAAAAAAGAGTCATTTCATATCTTAATGGGAAACTAAGCCAGCACAATCTCCCTTCTGAAATAATATGGAAACATGACATACCACGGAGCATTTCCGGTCAGGTTCTGAGGAATCTCCTCATTGAGAACAGCGATCGGGTAAATACATGATGGGCAATATTTTCATAGTAGGTCTTACTTCCAATTAGAGATGTCAAAAAAATTCAGGGCAATGTTATCCCTGATCCTTGTTATTTCATTTGTTGCTTCCTCAGCATCAATTGCTGTTTCATATAATCCTCACGATTCCGGAGACCGCATATCTGCCTCACCCATTCACCAGCTGGATGTAAGCCTTGCACCAGTTCCGTTCTCTGGAAACATACTGAATAACGGATCTGCAAAATCATTCAACATGGAGGTTTCAGTCTCCCTTTCCCCTGCTAATGAGTCCCAGCTCTCCTCTTTTCTCTTAAACCTCTCAAATCCCTCCAGTGACCAGTATCATCATTATATATCTGCTAATACATTTGACAGGCTTTACGCACCCAGTGAATCCTATTATCAGGAACTTGTCAATTATTTCAAAAGTTATGGTATTGTCAATT
>JAJZZZ010000043.1 GCA_021797265.1 Thermoplasmata archaeon | reverse complement strand
TAACTGGCTCTCAGGAGCATTCGATGCACAGGCACCATCCTGGGCAGCACAGAACTCGACACACTTCTACTTTGCACCGCCATCTGGATTCCTTATGCTGCAACTAAACAACAACATCTGGCCACTGAACAACTCGAATTTCAGGGCAGCAATTGCCAACGTCTTCAACAGAACTGCACTGTCAAACGAGTCTCTGCAGCCACCAGCACAGAATTTCGTCGTTCCTGCACTTAATAACTACCTCACACCATCGTTCCTGAAGCAGTATCCTAATGGAGCTGTTTACACAAAGAACCTTTCCCTGGCCACAACACTAATGGAAAAGGCCGGATACCACCTCTCTGGAGGCCAGTGGCTTAACGCTACTGGAGTGCAGGCGTCAATCACCCTATCTGGTAATGGAGCTGCTGCAAATGTCGTGGCAAACCTGAATCACATGGTAACTGAGCTTACTAACTTCGGCATTAAAGCCAAAACATACTTACCAAGCGGAGCGATATTTTATTCGAATATGTATCAGGGAAACTTCAGTGCAGGAATGGGATTCCTTGCGAGCACAATCAACCCAATAGGTGCACTCAACGTATCTTTCTCTAACTACTGGCATGTTCCAATCGGAACATCTGCAAAAGGTGACTACTCCAGATTTAACAACACAAGCTTCACACAGAACATTACCCTTGCAGCAAGGCAAACTTCACTCTCTGGACAGCAGCCATACATCGATAACGCTTTGAGAGTGCTCATAAACCAGACACCCGCAATACCCATTGCCGAATCAGTATCCCAGAATGAGTTCAACACTGCCGGATTCTCCGGAGTGAACCAGACCTTGTTCAAGGATGCACTTTATTCGAACTCCTTCGGCCCTGTAGTGGGAATTTCGGTACCACTGGTTAGCGTGCACTTCAACCCCACGAAACCGTCCTCATCACCACTTTCAGTCACGGATTACGCAATAATCGGAGGAATTGTTGCAGTGGTGATCATAGGGGCAGCAATTGGAGTAAGCAGAAGAGGCAAGAAAGAGGAGTAGGATTACAACGGTTCCAAAATACGTAATCCGAAAATCTATTTTTTATTTTTTTTCTTTCTGGTTCATCTTATTTCTGGATTTTCTCATCCCGCATCTCATGCCGGGAAACCCCATTGATGCAGTGATAGGAACTTTGTCCCAGACCAGGGCGCTCACTCCACAGCAGATTGCATCGATACAGTCTTCTCTTGGTTACACAAGCGGACCGATTTACCTTGAATTCTTCAGCTTTGTGAAAAATGTTTTTTCCGGTAATTTTGGCGTATCATTGCAATACTATCCAACGAGTGCCTGGGGGATCATTTCACAGAGCCTTTCATGGACAATTCTCCTGTTTGGCCTCGCCCTCATAATAAGTTTCATTATAGGCAACTCCCTTGGACTCAGGGCAGCGCACAAGAGAGGAAGCGCAAGAGATGCAGTTACCTCAGTCATATCCATGTTCCTCTATTCCTTCCCGTATTTCTGGATGGCTCTGATCTTCCTGTTCCTGTTTGCCATTCAGTACCATATATTCCCCGAAGCTGGTGCATTTGACATCAGGGCACAGTACATGTCGGGAACGTACCTGGTTTCCATTATTACGCACATGATTTTGCCGCTGGGCACCTTGATCCTTGCATCGTATGGTACCTGGTACCTTGGAATGAGGAACAACACTATCACCACATTGAACGAGGATTACCTGAAATACGCAGAAATTGCAGGATTGAGAAGAAGCACAATAGAAGCTTACTCGAAAAAGAATGCCATACTTCCTAACCTCACAGGCTTTGCAATGAGCCTTGGGAACATTATAAGTGGTGGAATACTGGTGGAAATGGTATTTGCGTATCCGGGCCTTGGATTTGATATCTACAACGCAGTCATAAACGAAGATTTCCCGGTTCTCGAAACCGCGTTCCTGCTGATCATTATATCTGTTCTGATAGCTAATTATGTTATGGATCTCCTGTATTACAGGCTTGACCCCAGGATAAGGGAGGTATAAAAACATGGATTTAAGCACGATGAGCGAGGAATTTGCCAAATCCAGTGTTTCCAACCGGAAGAAATTGAATTTCAGGGGAGCTGCGAGGATGCTCATCCAGAACAAATATCTGCTCTCTGGGCTCATAATTGTCATAGGAGTTGTTGTCTTCGCAATTATTGGCCTGTTTGTGCACCCTTACAATCCATACAGAACTTTTGCCAGCGATACAGCGCCATCAAGTGCACATTTCCTTGGGACTAATTTCTTCGGAAATGATATCTGGTCACAGTTCCTTGTGAGCATCTGGCCGACCATTGAGGTGTCATTCCTTGGTGCTGGCCTCGCTCTTGTTGTTGCAGTTGTTATAGGCCTCTTTAGTGGCTATTACAAAGGCCTGAAGAACGACCTTCTCTCCTTTTTCATTAACGTATTCCTTTTGATCCCCGGTTTGCCCCTTGCTATTGTCATATCATCTGACCTTCAGGCATCTAACGCTAACCTTGGGATCCTTTCACTGGTCGCAGTCATAGTGATTACGGGCTGGGCATACGGTGCAAGAACCATAAGAGCACAGGCACTGTCCATTGCATCAAGGGATTATATCAGATTCATTAAGCATACGGGAGAATCAGACTTCAGCATCATATTCCGGGAAATTCTCCCTTCACTGCTTTCTTACATCGGATATGTGTTCACAAACCTCTTCATTATGGCCATTCTGCTGGAAACAAGCCTGCTTTTCCTTGGACTTGGCAACGAGACTGTGATTTCACTCGGGTCCATTCTTTACTTCGCAAACACATACTCAGGCATTTTGCTTGGCGAATGGTGGTGGTTCATCCCTCCAGGCCTGACCATCGCTGTTATAGGGGTGGGTTTCGGCCTTATCAGCCTTGGATTGGATACCATTGCAAACCCGAGCCTGAGAGTGTACAAGCAGAATAAGAAGAAAGAGAAGAAAAATGTGAAAGCGAAAACAAGCTCTTAAATAAAATAATCAGACAATGGAATCAAGAAGGGCCCTAGTGTACTCATCCTTCGGAGATGAGAACAGTGAGGCTCCTTCCCCATATTCCACTATTTTTCCCTGGTTCATGACATAAACATCATCTGCAACATACCGGACTGTTGACAGATCATGTGTTATATACAGTATGCCTAAATTCAATTCACTTCTAAGGTCCACGAGAAGATTGAGTATCTCTGCCCTCACTGATGCGTCCAGCATGGAAACTGGTTCGTCAGCCACAAGCAATTTAGCGCCAACTGATAGCGCTTTAGCAACACAGACTCTCTGCCTCTGGCCACCTGAGAGCTCAAACGGAAACTTGTCAACAAAGTTCTGGGCAGGGCGCAACCCAACCAGATTGAGCATGGCTAGGACATCTTCATGTACGCCCCCTCTTGTGCTGATCTTATTAATTAGAAGTGGTCTTTCAATCTGATATCCTATCTTGTGGATAGGGCTGAGGGATGAGAACGGGTCCTGAAAAATCATCTGAACCAGCCTTCTGTATTCCTTTACCTGTTTTCCTGATGCTTTTGTCAGATCCTTTCCGTTGAATGTATATTTTCCTTCTGTTGGAATTTCATCGAAAAGAAACAGCTTTCCCACAGTTGTTTTTCCACTTCCAGAAGCACCCACAACTGCTGAAATCCGGCCAGATTCGATGTTGATGTTCACATGGTCTACTGCAGTAAGTTCCTTTTTTGAAGACCCTCTGCCTATATCGAATTTCATAACTGCATCGTGAAGTTCAGCCCTGTGAGTTTCGCTGGAATAAATCTTGCCAATGACTCCTGTCCTGGAAGGCACCGGATCAGGTTGCATCTCTGGCAATGTACTGGAAAACTTGCTTTTTAATGCACTGTCATATCTCAGGCACTTTACCAACTCACCTTCAACTTCATAATCACTCAGTTCCATTTCGCTGCAGGCGCCTATTGCATACGGGCACCTGTTTGCAAAAGTACATTTTGTCTGTTTCTCGAAAACTGGCGTTACCGCGCCTTTTATTGTTACAAGGCGTTTCTTGCTGTCCGTGGCGGAGGGTATGCTCCCAATGAGAAGTTCAGTGTAAGGGTGAAGCCTGTTAGATACCACTTTACTTTTGGAACCCTCCTCGACGATCTTGCCGGAATAAAGAATTGAACAGTAATCAGACACATAGAAAGCTACAGGAAGATCGTGGGTGATCAGGATAATTGTGGTTCCCCTATCACTGTTGATTCTCCTGATAGAATCCAATATATTCTTCTGAACAATGACATCAAGGCCTGTTGTGGGCTCATCCAGAATTATAATATCCGGATTGAGGAGGGTAGCGATGGCAATCATCACTCTCTGCTTCATTCCTCCGCTGATCTGGTTCTGGTAAGAGTTCACAATATAATCAGGAAGATCAACTAATTTGAGGGCTTCCTGAATCATCTCCTTCTCTTCTGCTGGTGTGACTTTGGCATGGGCTTCTATGATGTCATGCATTTCATCCCCTATTCTCATGACAGGATTCAGTGAGTTCATGGCTGCCTGTGGAACAAATGAAATCTTCTTCATCCTGATTTTATTCAGTTTAGGCCTGGTAAGATTCAGCAGGTTCTCACCGCCATACTCAATCGAACCTGATATTTTTACTGCCGGATACTTGATAAATCCGATTATGGCATTGGCAAGTGTGGATTTCCCGGACCCGGATTCACCAACAATGGAGGATATCTTCCCTTTGGGAATATCAAGTGAAACATCATCCACTGCAATGACCATTCCCTTTTCTCCACTGTATCCCAGGGAGAGGTCCTTTATTTTCAGTATTGTGTCTTCCTTTTTGACCAACTCTATTCTAACTCCTTATTTTATCACTTTTAATGGCAGGATTCTCACCCCGGGCTTCTGCCTGTTTCATGCGCACGATATCCATTCTAAATAGCAGTCAATAGTTATTTGCTTTACTGGCATTCTCATCTATTCGCTAGTTAATGCCCCTTTTGCTATTGAGTGCCGATCAGCTTTCAAGGCACACATAGAATTTAATCCACTGGCCCTTTGTGAAAAAAGCTGATAGAATGCTATATTAAATGACATCCTCCCTGATTTCAGATGGATCCGGCTTTCGGGAAATAGTTCTCCCACCGTCGATTACAATCTCGTTGCCCGTCATGAAGGTGTTTCTGTCTGAAGAGAGGAATTCAAGCAGTTCCGCGACCTCAGACTTGCGCCCCATTCTCCCAACCAGTGTTGCTGCCCGGGAATCTAGGTCACCACTGGGTTCATCACTGTCAGCTTTGGCATAAATTGGGCCGGGCATTACCAGTGTTACAAGTATCCCATGAGGGGAGAGGTCCACAGCCATGCTCTTAGTCATTGACCGCAGCGCCCCCTTGACACTTGAATATGAAAATGACGAATCAAGAGGGAAGAATGACTGTACAGCCCCTATATTGATAATTTTGCCCTTGGTTCCCTTCTTAACCATTTTACCTGCTACTGTCTTGGTGAGAAGGAATACCGATGTCATGTTGAGTTCGATCATTCTATCCCACTCATCAGCCTCAAGATTCAGAACATTGAACCTTGAGTTCCTGGAAGCGTTGTTAATGAGTACGTCAATACGATCGTATTTGGCTTCTATGGTCTTGCAAAGATCCAGAAGCTGTTTCCTGTCACTCAAATCACATCTGAGGAACTCTACGTTTCCCTTTGACTGCTTTACTATCTCTGAAGCTTTCTTCTCGTCTCTGCCGATTATTGCAACCCTTGCTCCCCTGGAAGCAAATAAAATAGCTGTTTCTTCCCCGATTCCATGGGTTCCGCCCGTTATTATTACTGTTTTTCCTTCAAGTGTCATATTAATTCCAACCTTTGTCCTAATTTTTCCCGCCAAGAGTGTAGCTTATCACTTTCGCCTCTGTCATTTCAGTCATTGTATCATGAACGGACTCTCTTCCTATTCCACTTAATTTAGGCCCTCCAAAGGGAAGATTGTCCCACCTGAGTCTGGTTGTATCATTTATAACTACTGTTCCCACTTCAAGAGACCTTGCGAGCCTGTAAGCCCTTGAAAAGTCTGATGAGTAGATGGAGGCATTAAGGCCATATCTCGAACTGTTCACGATTTTCATGGCCTCCGCATCGTCATTTACAACCCTGATGGGCAGAACAGGGCCGAAAACCTCGTCTGTAAGGATCTTTGGGTCATCATTGACCGTCTGAATAAGAGTAGGTGGGAAGAAAGTTCCTGTCTTCGGAGCTTCACCCTGGAATAGTAACCTGCCCCCCTTGGAAATGGAGTCCTGCACGAAATCATGCATTTTGGCAACTGAATCCTTGTTTATAAGGGGGCCCACATCAGTGGATTCTTCCTTTGCGTTCCCAACTTTCAGTTTCCTTATTCTCTCCAATAGCATGGATTCAACTTTATCTGCGACCCTGGTGTTTACAATGAGCCTCTTTGTGGAATTGCAGAATTGGCCAGCGTAGTCATACCTGCCGAATACTGCTGAGTCAACGGCTTTCTCCAGATCGGCATCATCCAAGATAATCTCGGCATCACTGCCTCCGAGTTCCATTATGGCCCTTATTCCTCTGAGCATTGCTTTGGATGCAATTTCAAGTCCCACATTCGACGAACCGGTGAAGCTGATTAGTCGAATCTTCCCGTTCTCTGTGAGTTCCTTTCCGATCATGCTTGAGTTGCCAGTAAGAACATTGATTGATCCAGCTGGAAATCCGCTCCTGATCATAATTTTCGCAATTTCAATCTGTGTTAGTGGAGCGGAAATTGTAGGCTTGTGCACAACTGTGTTTCCCACGGCAAGGGCTGCCCCAACTTTATGAACAAAGCTTACCGCTGGAAAATTGAAGGGAGTAATGGAGGCAATCACGCCCATGGGTTCCCTTACTGTGATTGCGAATCTGTTGTCATTGCCACCAGGATATTCATAAATATCAAGGGGGACAAATGAACCCTTGGATATGTTTTCAATCTCGTTTGCGCAGGATTCCAGGATAAAGCCTGCACGCTTCACCTCTCCCCTTGCACTCTTGATAGGGCGGCCTATTTCTGCCGACATGAGCTGGGCTAACCTTTCCAGGTCCTTGTCTATGAGTTCTGCCGCTTTTTTAAAGAAGCTTCTCCTTTTGCTCGATGGCAGCCTGGAATAAGATTGAAAAGTTTCATGTGCCTTGTCAATGCTTCCCCTGACTTCATCCAGGGTCATCATTGGAACACTGCCGACCACTTCCATGGTTGAAGGATTTATTACATCCTTGGTTGCCAATTGTGAATTTCTTCCTCCAGCAATATTATCAGGCATTTTTATCATATCATTATATTCTTGTGAATATTAAACTTTAGTTTTGACATATATTTTAGGGTATCTTGAATACAAAATTTCTTAATATCTTGAAAGTATTTCCTATTCATGAAAATAAAGGACATCAAGACGTTCTACGCGGCAGCGGTATGGAGGAATTTTGTAATAGTCCAGGTAACCACTGACGATGGTATAGTTGGATATGGGGAAGGGACACTTGGAGATTTTGAGAAGACCATAGAATCAGCTGTCAACGACTTGAAACCATTCTTAATAGGCAGGGAACTGGAAATCACAGAAATTACCAACTTTTTTGTAAGAAACTTCTTCTGGAGAAACGGGCCCATTCTGTCCACTGCACAGAGTGCTATTGAACAGGCTCTCTGGGATGCCGCTGCAAAATCAGCAAACAAACCAGTTTATGCAATGCTCGGCGGGAAAGCAGTTGAGAAGGTCAAGGTATACGGCAATGGTTTTATTTCCGGAAATGCAAACCCGGACGAATATGGCAAGGCAGCTGTAAAAACCGTTGAAAGAGGATTCTATGCGCTGAAGTTTGACCCATTCGGTGGAGCGGGGCCAACTATCACAAGGAAACAGCTCGATGGAGCCAAGAGCAGGATTAAATCAATAAGGGACAGTGTGGGCGAAGACGTTGACCTGATGATAGAAGCACATGGCAGATTCAATACCAGAACTGCAATAAAAATAGCAACTGAAATCGCAGAATATGATCCATTCTGGTTTGAGGAACCTGTGCCTGAAGAAGATATCCTTTCAATGGGTGAAGTCCGTGCGGATTCCCCGGTGCCCATTGCCACAGGGGAGAGGATCATATCAAGGAACAGGTTCTGGGAACTGCTGGCAAACAGGTCTGCAGACATAATACAACCAGATGTGTGCCATATGGGTGGCATATTGCCCCTAGTAGAGGTTGGCGCTATGGCAAACGTGAATTACGTCACAGTTGCACCCCACAATCCAAATGGGCCTGTTGCAACAGCCGCGTCACTCAATGCACTTGTAACCATGCCCAATGCCCTTATCCTGGAATTCTGGCTGGACGCTGAGACAGTAAGGCACGACTTGATTAAGGAATATTTCACCCTCAAGGACGGGTATATATATCCCAGCAAAAAACCTGGGCTTGGAATAGAGATCAATGAGGAAGCGCTCACAAAGTATCCTTACAAGAAGATGCACCTCGAATACTTCAGTGAGGAATACAAGTACCACGGGGATGTCAAGAAGTGAACATAAAGAGAATCCTCAAGGGAGCAGGCATAAGGAGTTCCTATGGGACCATGGGGGCCGCAGGCGTAGTCCTGATTGAAGATACCCGGAGGATACTCGTAGACGTTGGCCATTTTGGAATCAGGGACCCCTTGCTTAGGGAGATGAACAGGGCTGGTGTGCAGTGCAAGGATATTGACACTGTAGTACTTACACATCTCAACTGGGACCACTGTTTCAATGTGGATCTCTTTCCAAATGCCCAAATCATTGTGGGAGTTGATGAGATGGAGAAAGGAACCCTATCGGGGGTACCAGATGGCATAACTCCAGCATTCAAGAGTTATCTGTCATCCTTGAACGTCCTTACGGTCAGTGATGGCTACAAGATCACACCAAATGTTTCCATTGTTTACACTCCTGGACATACTCCAGGTCACGTTGCTGTATCTGCCAAGGATGGGCATAGCCACACAATAATGACCGGGGATGCCATTCCAAACCTCAGGGCTTACCGCAGGGGCATGCCTGACCTTGCATTCTACAATGAAGCTATGGCCAGGGAAAGTGTCAGCAAGATTAAGTCATTGAAACCTGATCTCATTATTCCCGGTCACGACGCCCCCTTTACTGACCAGGGATATGCGGAACTTGACAGCGTGGACATAATATTGCGCGAAGAACAGGAAGTTAACACAGTCTTAACCTTTGGAAAGACTGCATCAGACAGCCCGGTGGTTTTCAATGCATGAATTGATTGTTCCAGTTGTTACACCATTTGAAAATGGAAGGCTGTCAGTTGAAAAATTGAGATTGCACTCAGATTATCTGCTGAAGAAAGGCGTAGACTTCATCTTCCTTAACGGGTCCACCGGCCTTGGCCCTTCAATGAACCTTGAAGAGAGATTGCAGGTACTCCATGCTTTCCAGGATATTCCGGAGAAAGTGATAGTTCAGGTAGGTGGACTGAACCTTGATGAATCTCTTACGCTTGCAAGAGAAGCGTCGAAATTTGGAGTTCATGCTATTGCCTCGCTTCCACCTTATTATTATCCACGCCTGCCTGAAAACTGGCTCATCAGGTATTTCAAAGCCATATCAGAAGTTTACCCTACTTATCTTTACAACTTTCCGCTGACAACAGGTTATGACATCAATGCCGCCATGGTCAGGAAGATCCTCTCCTCTGGTGCCAATGTCATTGGGATAAAGGACACTGTACCGGATATAAACCACATGCTGGAAATCAAGTGGAATACGGAACCTGAATTCAAGGTATTCTGCGGCCCTGATCCGCTCATTATGTCTGCGTTAAGGTCCGGTCTTGATGGCGCAGTTGGAGGGAGCGGCAACTATATCCCCGGAATTCTGAGGAACCTCGTGGACCATTATGGTGATGAAGCTGGCATGAAAGCTCAAAGGCTGGTTCAGGAAGTAACAAACGTTGTGAAGAAATACGGCCAGTGGAGTGCCAATTACTCCATGGTTGAAATTTTGCATTCATACTCTGCGGGAGAACCCAGGCCCCCAATCTTCCCTCTTGGAGAAGAGGAGAAGAAATCTCTTTCGCAGGAAGTGAAAAAGGTGCTTCCAAAAGGTGATTCACTTTAAGAAAGTACTAATAACCGCACCCTGGTTTACAAAATCATGCCTTGAAGATCTCAGAAAGAATTTTGAGGTAACTCAGAACACCAAGAAGACGTGGTTTTCAGAGAAGGAACTCATGGAAATCATTGGACAGTATGACGCAGTCATAGCAGGGCTTGATAATTTTACTCCATCGGTTATTAGAAAGGCATCCAATCTTAAGATCATTGCCAGAAGGGGCATAGGCTATGACAAGATAGATCTTTTATCATGCAGGGAAAGGGGGATCCTTGTAACCAACACCCCTGTGCCTGAAGAACATCTGGCCGTGGGGGAATTCGCAGTGGGCCTCATTCTTGACCTCATGAGGAACATCACAGCATCGCATAATTCACTTCAGAATAACTCGTGGGAAAGGGAGGCATTTGTGGGCAAAGACCTTGCAAATTCCACAGTTGGAATACTGGGCCTTGGAAACATAGGGGGAACCACCGCAAGGATCCTAAAAGCCATGGGTGCAGAAGTGATTTACTGTGATCCATATGTTGAAGACGGAAAATACAGAAAAGTGGATATTGAAACTCTCTTCAGGGAAAGTGATGTTGTCTCCGTGCATCTCCCTAAAACACGGGAAACAATTAACCTGGTAAACGCAGAAAAACTCTCCCTTATGAAAAAAGGGAGCTTTCTGGTGAACACCTCAAGGGGAGAAGTGCTGAAAGATGTGGATGTAGTCGAGGCACTTGAAAACGGAACCCTTCGCGGAGTGGCAACCGACGTATTCAACGAAGAACCTCCTGATGGGAATGTATTGGTTTCCAGGCATGATGTGATAGCCACGCCTCATATTGCTGCATTTTCTGAGAACTCATTCCTTCACATTGACACAATATGTGTTGAAAACATCACTAACGTCCTGTTGAAAGGTACTTTGCCAAGATTCCAGATACCATGAGTTACTTCTCCAGTGATTTGTTCAATCTCCTTTACCTAATTCTTATGCTTCCGGAATACTTAATTTTAGTTTAAGGTAAAAGGCCAAGGCCGGTCGACCCGTTAA